>USPE01000266.1 GCA_900556545.1 uncultured Peptococcaceae bacterium
ACAATCCTATCAGAAAGATGTTGACAATTGTATTATATCACCTTTAAAAAACCTGCACTAGCTTTTATTTACAATTTTCTATCCAGGATTCTTTGTATCTGCTTTGTCTGTTCTTATTTTATTGTATCTTTATGTATCTTGTTTTTGTATATTGCCCTTTTTGGCAACAGCTTGGCAAAACGCAAACGACAGGCGCACCCGTTTGCAGCAAGATACCAAAGCAGCACAGAAAGGAACCTGCCATAAAAAAGGACCGTACAGCTTTGTACGATCCTTATCATCATGGGTTTATTACATGGCTTCAATAAAACGCCGTTCCAGTTCGGCTTTTTCTTTTTCTACTTCCGGATCCAGATTACAAATGCGCAGCAATACGCTCAGCATCAGTTTTAATCCGTTCTGCACTGCCTCGTCGGTTACTGCTTCTTCCTTGTTATGGCTGATGCCTTTTTCACATGGCACAAAGAACAGCGCTGCGCGGGTTAGGGCTGCCATATACATGGTGTCGTGACCGGCGCCGCTTATCATGTGCAAAAATGTCAGTCGGTTAGGCACGCATTGTTCTACTAACAATTCGCTCAAATCATCGTCCAATTTTACAGGGCGTTCCTGCCCCAGGTTGGCTGGTTCAATACGCAGCTGCCGCTCTGCAGCAATGCGGCTTATCTCTGCCTGCAGTTTGGTTACTACCTCTGCCACTACTTCTCGGTCAATACCGCGAATATCTACATATAATTCCACCTGGCCGGGCACAATATTGATGGCGCCATTGATAACATTACATTTGCCCACAGTGGCTACGATGCGCTGGTCGGCATATTGACGTCCCAGTTTTTCTACAGCCAGTATCACCTCGGCAGCACCGGTTAAGGCATCCTGCCGGGAATCCATAGGGCAGGCGCCCGAATGGGCTGCTGTTCCTTCTACGGTAATGCGCAGCCGATAAGGCGCTGCGATATGACCGACAATGCCGATATCAAGGCCCCGTCCGCTTAATACAGGACCTTGCTCAATGTGCATTTCGATAAAGCCAAAGGCGTTTTTGATTTCGTTGCGTTCTGTATAAAGATTGTCCGGATTGCCGCCCAGCTTTTTGATTTCGTCATAAGCGCTGATACCGTCTTTATCTATATAGCGTTTTAATTGTTCTCCGGTCAGCTGATCTGCCAGCAGTTTGCTGCCGATGGTGGCGCAGTTAAAGCGGCTGGATTCTTCACAGCGGAACACAATTAATGTAACGGTACGGCGCTGCGGTTTGCCATCCAGCAGACGCATGGCATGAAAGGCAGTCATAACGCCCAGCAGTCCGTCATATTTTCCGCCATTGGGCACGCTGTCCATATGGGAGCCTAAAAAGAGCGGCGGCATATCTTCCTTGCCGTCATCGGTGCCGCGGCGGGTAATCCACAGGTTTCCGGCGCCGTCCCATTTTACTTCAAAACCGGCCTGCTCTGCCATTTGGGCCAACAGACCGTGAGCCTGCTGATCAGCTTCGGTAAATGCCAGACGGTCCACGCCGCCTTCTGCATTTTCACCAATGGCTGCCAGCGCAGCAAAGTCGGCCTGGTATTGTTCCCAGTTTAATTGTTGCAGTGTAAATCCTCTCATTGCAATAACCCCTTTACATATTTATAAGTTTATGATACAAGTATGGCATGAACAAATTATCCAATCATGCAAATGATTTCTATTCTGTAATACAGGATACCTTTGCATTTTATCATATTTTTCAGGGGATATAAAAGGAAATCATTCCTTGTTTTCAAAAAAATGTGAAGAAATATGATAAAAACTGTGACCATTTAGTAACACTCTGGTTACAAAATGGTTTTTTCTCTTTTTCTTTTGGTAAATTTATGCTAAAATAAGCTCGTGTAAAAAATCACTTTTTCATAGCTTGTCCACAAGCGCTTCAAAAAAATTGATTTTTATACAAATCTCATATTGGTTTGTCTGATATCGCAATAGACAATGAGGAACTCCAACGAAAAGAAAGGTGGCGGTTTGCAGATTTATCTGCGTAACTTATGAACAATCTGACGGCAAGGTTCATTGAATTTATCGAAAAACAGGGAGCGAAAAAATATTTACTGGGCAGCATCGCAGTTGCTATTTTAATCACATTTGCATGTACATTTTCTTTGAGTACTTCCTATGCAGTTGTAATCGACGGAAAAACAATGGGACAGATCAGTTCTGCAACTGCTCTGAATCAGGCAATGGCAGCAGCCAAAGAAAAGGCACAGCAGGAATCTGGAATGGAAATTACCAGTTCCTATAACACAGTAGAAACCAAAATTAATCATAGCTTATTTGCATCCAAAATGGATAACCAAGAGCTGGCTGCACTGCTAGACGAAAAGGTAGAATGGTTAGCGCCTGGTGCTACATTAAGTGTAAATAACGGTGAATATCAATTTGCTGTTGCAACAGAAGAAGAAGGCCAGAAAGTACTGGAACAGCTGAAAGAAGAAGCTACCGCCAATCTGGGCGATGCAGTTGTAAAATCTGTTGATTTTCAGGAAGAAGTTTCTTTAGAAGCCGGTAATGTAAAAGTTTCCGAAATTCAGTCTTCCAGCAAAATCCTGGAAGAAATTAAAGCTGGTAAAGAAGAAGTAAAAACACATGTGGTTGAAGAGGGCGAATCCTTCTGGATGATTGCCAACAATAACGACCTGTCTGTAGATGAATTACAGAAATTGAACTCTGATATCGTACCAGAAAAACTTCAGATTGGGCAGGAAATTTCCTTAACCAAACTGGAACCATTGGTAAGTGTTGTTGTTACAAAAGAAGTAACTGTAGAAGAAACTATTGCGCACTCTACAGAATATAAAGACACTTCCAAGTTATTAAAAGGCGAAAGCAAGGTTGTAACCAAAGGTTCTGACGGCAAAAAGAAAGTTACCTATGAAGTAAAAGAAGCCAACGGCGCTACATTGGAAAAAGAAGTGGTAAAAGAAGTGGTTGTGGCTGAACCTGTTACCGAAGTGGTAAACAAAGGCACCGGTTCTATCCAGATTTCTTCCCGTTCTGCTTCTTCTTACAGCGGCGGCAACGGTACACTAAGCTGGCCATTGAGCAGCAATAAAATTACTTCCCCATACGGCACCAGAAGCCGCGGATTCCACTCCGGTATTGACCTGGTTGCTAAGACAGGCACTCCTGTTTATGCATCCGCCGGCGGTAAAGTGGTTCTGTCCAGCTGGTATTATGGGTATGGTAATTGTATTGTAGTAGACCATGGCAATGGTTTAAAAACACGGTATGCACATT
>USPE01000267.1 GCA_900556545.1 uncultured Peptococcaceae bacterium
TGGTCGGGATTTGAACAGATTTTCGAGATTACATGGTATTCCCATTGTGTAAGTGTTTGATTGTCATTTGTTTGTTGCAGGTACAACATGTTTTTCACCATTCCTTTAGGCTGAATTTTAAAATCGTCTGGGGGAGCTGGAAGCATAACTTTTCGAGCATACAAAGCAATCTAGTATTGTATGGAATTGAAATGCAGAACAGATGCAAAATTAGGTAAAACTTTACAATTACTGATTTTATATAGTAGTTCTTAGCTCTTTGATGCTATCCATTTAATATTTTTGTAACAAAAAGTACAAAAAAATTTAAATATGATAACGATATGTTACTTTTTCTTGTAGCTATATGGTAAAGGTTTAGTAATCGTTTCAGCAAGGAATTTATATTCCTTTTTACAGATATAGGTAACAGGCAGTATTGTTTGGTGATACAAAAAACATTGGAGTGACTAATGGTTGATACCATAAGAGACATAAATATAAAAAATGTAAATTGAAAGTATAAATTGAAAAAAGTCATCTTTCACAAAGGAAAAAAATAGAGAAAGATAGATTTTATAATAGCGCTTTGCTATAATGATAAACACAAATTTTGCGTTTTGTTATGAAAGTGCAGGATAATGGGCGCAATAAATAAGTGTAGTAGACATAAAATAGAAATGGAGCGTTGATATGAAATATTATTTTGCCCCGCTAGAAGGGATTACCGGTTATATTTACCGCAATGCATATCAAAAATTTTTTCATAATGTAGATTGTTATTATACACCGTTTATTGCGCCAAATAAGAATCAGTGCTTTAGCAGTAGAGAACGAAATGATGTTTTGCCTGAACATAATCAGGGGCTGTGTGTTGTGCCGCAGATTTTGACCAATCGGGCAGAAGCCTTTATTGACACTGCCAAAGCCCTTGAACAGCTGGGTTATTGCCAGGTTAATTTGAATTTGGGTTGCCCGTCTGCCACTGTGGTGACCAAGAAAAAAGGAGCAGGCTTCTTAGCAGAGTCTGCTCAGCTGGAACATTTTTTAGAGGATATTTTTTCAGCTGTGCCCATAAGTATTTCGATAAAAACCAGAATTGGAGTGGCGCAGCCGGAAGAGTTTGCAGAGTTGTTGGATTTGTACAACCAATTTCCGATAAGCGAATTGATCGTACATCCGCGGGTACAGAAAGATTTGTACAATAACAAACCAAACTGGGAAATGTTTGCTTACGGTGTAGCGAACAGTAAAAATCCCATTTGCTATAACGGTGATTTGTTTTGTGTGGATGATTACCAGCGCTTTTGTCAAACTTTTCCGCAGGTAGACACCATTATGCTGGGCAGAGGGATACTGAAAAATCCGGGATTACTGGATGAAATACAGCAGCAGAAACCATTAGATAAAAAAGTACTGCTGCAATTTCACGATACCATCTTGCAGGGATATCAGGAAGCTTTTTCTGGTGAGAAGCCGGTTTTATTTAAAATGAAGGAGATATGGAGTTACATGCTGTCAGTATTTGCAGATGGAAAGCTTTATGAGAAAAAAATACAAAAGGCAGGGCGTATCAGCGAGTACCAAATACTGATAGAACAGCTTTTTCAAACACCTTTGAAACAAAGTATATAATGATTGATTTAGCAAAAATGGATATTCTCAGCCGTTTTGTTTGTTTTTTATAGCAAAACGACAGTTTTCTTTACAAAAAAATGGATGGATTGTTGACAAATTTGTCTTGGTTTACTAAAATTGATTAGATAAAGATTGTCAAACTGGAAAGGATTGAGAATATGTTAACCACAAGACCAAGAGGAACCAATGATTTTCTCCCTGGTGAAAGTGAAAAATGGCAATATATTGAACAATTATGCCGTCAGGTTTGTGCGGAATATGGTTATAAAGAAATTCGTCTGCCAATATTTGAACATACAGAAGTATATTTGCGCAGTGTAGGCGAAACCAGTGATATTGTTGAAAAGGAAATGTATTCCTTTGAAGATAAAGGGTTTACCCATGTTACGCTGCGTCCCGAGGGAACAGCGGGAACGGTGCGGGCTTTTTTGGAAAACAAACTGTATGCAGATCCGCAGCCTACCAAGCTGTATTATATGGGACCAATGTTTCGTTATGATAAACCACAGGCTGGTCGGTATCGGCAATTTAATCAATTTGGGGTAGAAGTGTTTGGTGCTGACCATCCTGGCATTGATGCAGAAGTGATTGCTTTAGCAGTAGAAATTTTTAAACGATTGGGTTTGACTGGTCTGACGGTGAAAGTCAATACCGTTGGCTGTGCTGATTGCCGTCCGGCTCATATGGAGGAACTGAAAACCTATTTTCATCAATATGAAGACAAGCTTTGTGATACCTGCCGGGATCGTTTGGAGCGCAATCCGCTGCGTATTCTGGATTGCAAGGAGGATGGATGTAAAGAGGTCTGCAAAGGTGCGCCAACGACCATCGAAGCTGCCTGTGATAATTGCAGCAGCCATTTTGCAAAACTGCAGGAATATCTCAATGCCATTGGCGTCAACTTTGAAATTGATACCAATTTGGTGCGGGGGTTGGATTATTATGTACGCACCGCTTTTGAAATTGTGATTAACAGTGTGGGTTCTGCGCAGAATGCCATTGCCGGCGGTGGCCGTTATAATGGTATGCTGGCCCAGTTTGGCGGAGATGATTTGCCAGGAATCGGATTTGCTATCGGTTTGGAGCGGCTTTTGCTGACATTGAAAGAGCAGGGAATTGAATTGCCTGTCAGCAATCATCCTGATGTGTATATTGCACCGCTTGGAGAAGCAGCACAGAAAGAAGCTTTTGTTTTGGCGCTGCAATTACGTAATAAAGGCATTTATACAGAAAAGGATTATCTGAACAAAAGTCTGAAAGCGCAAATGAAAGCAGCGGACCGGTTTCAGGTAAAATATACAGTGATCATTGGCGACAGCGAATTGGAAAAACAGGTTGCAGTTGTCCGTGAAATGGTTACCGGCGAACAGTTTGAAGTAGCATTATCCCAGTTAGTTGATACTCTGGAAGGGAGATTAAAATAAAATGTTAAAACGTACACACAATTGTAATGATTTGCGCAAAGACCATGTAGGCCAGGAAGTGATCCTGACCGGTTGGGCGCAGAAACGTCGTGACCACGGCGGTGTTATCTTTATCGACCTGCGTGACCGTTCCGGTATTGCTCAGGTAACCGCCAGCCCGGAAACCTGCAGCGAAGAAGTATTTGCAGCGGCTGACTCTGTAAGAAGTG
>USPE01000268.1 GCA_900556545.1 uncultured Peptococcaceae bacterium
TACGGTTGTATTGTTTTTCAGTGTTTGTATGTTTTAATGTTTTAGCATGTTTTATGTTTTTACAGTAGTATATATATTATATAAGCGTTTGTAGAATGAAAATAATGACTGCACTGTTTTTGAAGTTTTTGAAAAACGGTTCTGACAAACCAAGACAAGCAATCTGCTTTTTCCTGTTTGCTTTTTTATCTGCAAATCACAGCAGTTCCTGTCTTATCCGCTCTCCGGCAGTAGTTTTGCACTAGCCATGGACCGACCCTCTTCTGCACAAAAAATAGGTGTATCCCATAGACTACACCCTTTTCCCGATAGCCTTACACAAGGCGTTATATGGCATTTTAACAGCCCAAAGCAGTTTTTTCATACCTCTGCCCTTGATTCCAACTTCACACCTTCATTTGACAAAATAACATCGTTTCCTGGCATATCATCTTTTCTCATTCATCTCCTGTGCTATCACTCTCAAGGATACTCTCATTTTAGGCTGCAAAAGGGACAAAAAAATAGGTGCCGTCTCTGGACTACACCTATTTTTCATTGCTGAAATCAAGGCCGTTTTTCAAACATAAACAATGAATAAATATTCACAATCTATCTTTTGGCACTTCCTGATAAATATCTTTTTGCTTGTTGTCATTTTGCGTTTACTGTTATGATTTCTTTATCCTTCACCATACTTTTACAGACAATGAAAGATAAATTGTTCCTCCTTATTGTCTGCTCAGTTTGCATATTGCGCCAAACAACAAGGCATAACCACCAACGACCTGGCAGCATCTCCCGGCTTACAAACCGGTTAGCCATAAATGTGATTACACCACAAACAATTTATTCTATTTTTTAAGAGATTAAAAACAGCTGCGGCTTTTATTGCACGCAGCTGTTTCTCATTATCGCTTATAATTACCTTTGGGAGCAGATTTCTTTTTTGTTTGTTGTGGTTTTTGTGACTTTTCTGCTTTCTTGTTGCTCTGTACAGGTTCGTCCTTGCCGGGCTGACTCATACCGATCCGAAAAACTTCTTTTCCAGTCCGCACAGCATGCCCCCAGCGTTTATCATTCTTACGTTTTTTATATTGCCAGCTAATCATCATAATCATCATAAAGGTCAATAGTACAAATGGCAGCGTCATATCTCCGTTGCTCATCAAATTTGCAAAAAAACAAACCATAGCCGCAGCCGATGTAAATAACGCCATAAAACGCAATAATTCTTCCATTGCCCGGTCTTTCATTTTTTCATCAAATTTATCCCAATTTAAAAATCCCATATCATACCTCCATTTTTTAGGCCTGCGGAATTAGCCATTCTCATCCTTCCCGCACACCAAACAATGAACTTATTATAGCAGATATAATAGATAAATAGCAATAATAGACAGTATTTTCTTTTCATGTTATACTTTCTTAAGAATTATTTTAAATACGGAAAGGATTTTATTGCCATGTCTATTGAACGTGTTCGTGAATACTTAAAACAATTTCAGGCTGATCAAAATATTTTAGAATTTCCCGTATCCAGCGCCACTGTAGAACTGGCTGCCCAGGCCGCAAACTGCGAACCTGCCCGCATCGCCAAAACGTTATCATTTTATGGTCAGAACGGCTGCCTGTTGGTGGTAGCGGCCGGCGATACCAAAATTGACAACAGCAAATTTAAACACACCTTCGGATGCAAAGCAAAAATGCTTTCTCCGGAAGATGTTCTGACTATGACAGGGCATGCCATCGGCGGTGTCTGTCCTTTTGGCGTACCGGAGACAGCCTCTGTATATCTGGATATTTCCCTGCAGCGTTTTCATACAGTATTTCCTGCCTGCGGCAGCAGCAACAGCGCTATTGAGCTGGACTGTGATACGTTGTTCCGCTATGCCGACGCCATAGACTGGGTGGATGTTTGCAAAGGCTGGCAGGAAAACAAGGAGTCCATTGATGAAGCTGATTGATATTACTCGCACCATACAAGAAGCGCCGCTTTATCCGGGCAGTCAGCCTTTTTCCTTATCACCGCTGACCACAATTGATGCCACAGAAGAATTCAATATCACCATTTTACACGGCGACAGTCACCTGGGAACCCACCTGGATGCACCAAAACATGCGCTGGCAAACGGTGCCGCAATAGAACAAACCGATTTATCTTTATATTACGGTGATTGCTATGTGTTGTCGGTTCCGGAACAGACATTGCTTTCTGCTCAGTTTTTTCAGCAGCATCTGCCTGCAAACTGTTCACGCCTGCTTTTAAAAAGCAACGGCACCAGTTATCTGTCATTGGAAGCCGCCTATTATTTAGCAGAAAAAAACCTGCTGCTGCTTGGCACAGATAGTCTCAGCCCTGCCAGCGGTCAACAGGAAGGCATCATTCACCGGCTCTTTTTACAGCAAGGTACTGCGCTGTTGGAAAACCTGCTACTGCAGCATGTTCCTGACGGTCAGTATACCTTATGTGCATTTCCATTAAAAATTCAACATGGTGACGGCAGTCCGGTACGCGCAGTGCTGTTATCCAATTAATCTCACTTCTGTCATAAAAAACGGCTGCCCTACTCAGGCAGCCATTCATGCAACGTAGCCATAATTTGCTCCATGTTCAACGGTTTGGCCAAATGCGCATTCATACCAGCTTGCTTGGACAGATAAATATCATCCACAAATGCGTTGGCGGTTAATGCAATAATAGGAATTTTAGTTCCATCAGGCCGCGCAAGGGCTCTAATGGTCCGCGCTGCCACATAACCATTCATAACCGGCATTTGAATATCCATCAAAATTAAATCATAATATCCAACATCTGCCTGCGTAAACTTATCCACAGCCATTGCTCCATTCATCGCTTCTTCTACCAAAATTCCTTCCGCTTCCAGTAACTCCTTGGCAATTTCACGATTTAAGTCATTATCTTCCACCAATAAAATTCTCCAATTCCGGTTCTGTTTCTCTGACACCGGTACGGTAGGAGCGGCCAAATCGGATTCCACCTCTAAAACTAATGGGAAATATAACGTCACAATAAATTGTGTGCCTTCGTTTAAGCGGCTGCTCACCTCAATCATGCCATTCATCATCCGCACAAGATTCTGGGTAATTGCCAAGCCTAACCCGGTTCCCTGTACTTCTGCAACACGGGAATCCTCTGCCCGTTCAAAAGGCAGAAAAATTTTTTCTTGAAAAGCCTCTGTCATTCCAATGCCATTATCACCAACGATAAACTGATAGCAGCCAATTCCGCTCTTTGCCTGCGGCAG
>USPE01000269.1 GCA_900556545.1 uncultured Peptococcaceae bacterium
CTATACATTTGGGTTTTGGAAACGGCATTGAAATAGCTGGTTTCCGTATGAACCATCCACCTGCATTTCTTTCATGATACTTGGTAAAGCAGGAGCCAACAGTGTCTGGTTTAGGATCGCAATCAGGCCGCCAAAAAGCATAACCGCATTCATGATAAAATATTGTTTGGACATACCTATTTTTTCGTAAACTGCTGCCATAAAAATTCCTTCTTTCATCTAAAAAATACAGCAGAAAAAAAGAAGACCACATTTGATCTGCCTGGTGGAGCGCAAATCAAAAATGATCACTTTCCTGCTTTCATAGCCTGCTATCTATTATCTATGATACAATAGATATGAAAAAAGTCAACAAAAAGAACGGTAATACTATTGAATTTTCAGAATGGATTAGATATCCTTATGGATTTCCCACCGGCGTACTAAGATAAATTGTTTTGGTCGGATAAATTGTAAAGAATGGCCAAAGACAGGGGGATGTAAGAGTTGGGTGGGAGAATAGAATAAAAGAATGGGGCATATCTTTTTTGTGTTGCATTTTGAAATATCATAGTATTTGAAAAAATGATTTGCTCCTGCCGTTGGATTCCGCTATAATAAAAAGATATGAAATGAGGCGAAAAAAGTGACAGTTCGCAAAGTAAAAAAACGCTATCGGTTGAAAAAGACAAAACAGGCCAGAGTTCAGATGGTGATTGTGCTATTAGGCTGTCTGATTTTGCTGGGCGGGATTGTACGGGGCATCAGCGGATTGCTGCCGGTATCCTATCTGGATGCCAGTTGTTCACAAATCGACGGACTCCCTCTTTATACCGACTTTTTGGAACCGGATTGGCGGGGCCGCACCGGCGAAAAACATAAAATCAAATGGCTGGTCATCCACGAAACGGGAAATCCCGCTGCCGGTACAGATGCTGCCATGCACAATCGATACTTACATAGCGTGGAGCAGAAGGACGTTCCCTTGTCCTGGCATTATACTGTCGATGATCATCAAATTTATCATCACCTGCCCGACAGCGAGCGGGGCTATCATGCCAGCGATTCGGAAGTGAAAGGCGGCGGCAACGATTGCGGCATTGGCATAGAAATTTGCGTCAATGAAGATGGCAACTATGAGCAGGCTGTGGATAATGCGGCCCATTTGGCGGCAGAACTGATAAAACGCTATGGCTTAGAGCTTTCTGATGTAAAGCAGCACGGCGATTTTACCAATAAAAATTGTCCTGAGCGTTTACGGGAAGGCAACAACTATGAAGCATTTTTAATAAAAATAAAAAATTATATGTAACGATACGGGAGGCAATATGATTACTGTAAATAATGTAAGTTTGAGTTTTGACGGCACAACCCTGTTTTCTGATGTAAATTTAAAATTTACACCGGGCAACTGCTATGGCATTATCGGTGCCAATGGAGCAGGGAAATCTACCTTTCTGAAAATTTTATCCGGTGTGAAAGAACCAACCACCGGGGAAATTATTATCCCGGCCAATGTGCGCATGTCTGTTTTAAAGCAGGACCATTATGCCTATGATGCATTTACCGTTATGGATACGGTGATCATGGGCAATGCCCGCTTATATGAAATCATGCAGCAGAAAGACACCTTATATGCCAAACCGGATTTCAGCGAAGAAGACGGCATTCTGGCTTCTGAACTGGAAGGTGAGTTTGCAGAGCTGAACGGTTGGGAAGCAGAAACCGAAGTGTTAAAGCTGCTGCAGGGTCTGGGCTTGGAAACAGGCATTGAATACAGCATGATGAGCGCGCTGGATGGGAAACAAAAGGTAAAGGTACTGCTGGCGCAGGCTTTATTTGGTCAGCCGCAGATTATTTTACTGGACGAACCGACCAACAACCTGGATATCCAGTCCATTAACTGGCTGGAAAACTTCTTGATGGACTATGAAGGAACAGTTATTGTAGTATCCCATGACCGTCATTTCTTAAATATGGTTTGTACCCACATTGTGGATATTGACTTCAAAAAAATTAAAGTGTACACCGGGAACTATGACTTCTGGTATGAATCCAGCCAGCTGATGCAAAAGCTGATGCGGGATCAGAACCGTAAAAAAGAAGATAAAATCAAAGAACTGCAAAACTTTATTTCCCGCTTCTCTGCCAACAAATCCAAAGCCAAGCAGGCAACATCCCGCCGCAAATTGCTGGATAAACTGACAGTAGAAGAACTGCCCACATCTTCCCGCAAATATCCCTATCTGGGATTTGAAATGGACAGAGAGCCGGGCAAGGAGATTTTAACAGTAGAAGGACTGAGCAAAACAGTAGACGGCGTAAAGGTATTGAACAACGTCTCTTTCCGTGTAGAAAAAGGGGAAAAAATTGCGTTTATCGGGGACAATGAAATTGCCACCACCACCCTGTTCCAGATTTTGATGGGTGAAATGGAACCCGATGAAGGCAGCTATAAAGGGGGTGTCAGCCCCAGCCAGTCTTATTTCCCGCATGACAACAGCGCTTATTTTAATGACTGCAAGCTGCCTATTTTGCGCTGGCTGGAGCAGTATACGCCGAAAGATCACACCGAAACCTATCTGCGCGGGTTTTTGGGACGGATGCTGTTTTCCGGCGATGACGTTCTTAAACCGGTAGATGTATTATCCGGCGGTGAAAAAGTACGCTGCATGCTGAGCAAAATGATGATGTACGGCGCCAATGTACTGGTGATTGACCAGCCGACCAACCATTTGGATCTGGAATCCATCACAGCGGTCAATAACGGCCTGATCGAATTTAAAGGGGTATTATTATTTGCCTCCCATGACCATCAGTTTGTGGAAACCATTGCCAACCGGATTATTGAAATCCAGCCGGAAGGTATTTTAAGCAAAGTCGGCACCTATGATGAATTCTTAGAATGGAAATATCAGAAATAATAAAATCATTTTTATGTAAATACAGCACAGCAAAAAAAGGAAAACGGTTTTTCGGTATATTTTCCGGCGTGCCGTATATACTAAAGATTGTCTCCCATCCAGTATATTGGTGAGACTGTGAAGGACTTACAGTGCCAGAATGAACCAGCAAGGCGGATGCCGATAGTTGGTTCGCTGTAAGTCTTTTTTATTGAATTGGATGAAAGATTGAGCGGTCGGCTTGTCCTATCTTTGCCTATCCTTTGTTCAAACAAATGCGTGCTAGTCTGCACTTTGCCGATTCCTCAGTGGCACTGGACAATCGCTGAAATGTCTGCCTCAGCTTGGACATCGTCC
>USPE01000270.1 GCA_900556545.1 uncultured Peptococcaceae bacterium
AAACCCGTTGCATATCATTCCGGTGGTGTTAGATAATCAAAAGCGGCATTTAGCGGGAAGAACTGCACCAGCCAGCGGATTATATTTAAAAAGTGTATTTTACCCTTGACAGTAGCTATAGCATGGGTTAAAATATATGAGTGTGTTTTTGAGATATTGTTAGTCTATGATCCAGAGCCCCGGATCCTAACTATATAAACTCATTTATTATCTGTAATTGTCGATATTCTAAGGAGGGAATATAATGCGTACCACCTATATGGCAAAACCTACTGAGGTTGATAGAAAATGGTATGTAGTAGATGCAGCCGGTAAACCACTGGGTCGTGTAGCTTCTCAGGTTGCTGCAGTTTTAAGAGGAAAAAACAAACCAACATTTACCCCAAACGTTGACTGCGGAGATTATGTAATTGTAATCAATGCGAAAGAAGCTGTTTTAACAGGGAAAAAGTTAGAACAGAAATTGTTCCGTCGTCACAGTCGTTATCCTGGCGGTCTGCGTTCTACCACATATAAAGATTTAATGGCTCAAAAACCAGTTTTGGCTATGGAAACAGCAGTAAAAGGTATGCTGCCACATAACCGTCTGGGAAGAAAAATGTATACAAAATTGTTCGTATATGCTGGTGCTGACCACAAACATCAGGCTCAGAAACCAGAAGTACTGGAAATCATCGGTTAAGGAGGAAATGAACAATGGCAAACAATGAAAAAGTGCAGTTCTACGGTACAGGCCGTCGTAAATCCTCTGTTGCCAGAGTAAGACTGGTACCGGGTAATGGTCAGATTGTAGTCAATGGAAAAGATTCTAAAGATTATTTCTGTAAAAAAACTTTAGAAATGATTATCAGACAGCCACTGGTATTAACTGAAACAGAAAGTAGATTTGATGTGTTAGTTAATGCACATGGTGGTGGTACAACAGGTCAGGCTGGCGCTGTTCGTCTGGGTATTGCAAGAGCTTTATTGAAAGCTGACCCAGAATACCGTCCAGTTTTGAAAAAAGCAGGTTTCTTAACAAGAGACCCACGTATGAAAGAAAGAAAGAAATATGGCTTAAAAGGAGCAAGAAGAGCTCCACAGTTCTCCAAACGTTAATAGCTGTATTTTATGGATGGAAAGGCCCAGACATTGGTTTGGGCCTTTTTTTTACAAAAGAATGGATATACCATATTGAAAAGACAGCATCTTTTATCTTAAAATCAGAACGTATAATACATTGTTGCATAATATTAATGTAGTTAATGCAAAAAGAAAGGAGCATCTGATTTGGAACAAAAAGAGCAAAAAAAGATAGTTGGTTTTCATACATTAGGGTGTAAAGTAAATCAAAGTGAAACAGAAGCAATGACAGCTCTATTTGTCAATAAAGGGTATCAATTAGGAGATTTTGAACAATATTGTGATGTTTATGTAATCAATACTTGTACGGTGACTCATGCAGGCGATCGGAAATCGCGGCAGATGATTCGGCGTGCCAAGCATATTAATCCACAGGCAGTTGTAGTGGTAACGGGCTGCTATGCTCAGACATCTCCTGACGATGTAGCGAAAATAGAAGATGTTGATATTATTCTTGGAACTAACAAACGACATCTGATTGTAGATACAGTAGAACAGTTTGCAGGGATACAGCAGCAATTGGTAGACGACAAGGAACAACTGACCGATTTTGAAGAAATTTCTATGGAACGTGTGATACAAAAGGCTCGTGCTTACTTAAAGGTTCAGGAAGGCTGTGAACAGTTTTGTACCTATTGTATCATTCCTTATGCAAGAGGCCCTTTGCGCAGCCGTACCATGGAAAATACGTTGCAGGAAGCAAAAAAACTGGAGCAGGCAGGATTTCGTGAAATTATTTTAACAGGGATTCACTTAGGTGCTTATGGGAAAGAAACAGGGGCGCATACGTTAGCAGATTTATGTGAAATGTTATTACATGAAACTTCTTTTGAACGGATTCGACTTAGCTCAGTAGAGCCTACAGAGATTGATGATCATTTGCTCACATTAATTGCTGAAAATCGCCGAATGTGCCGGCATTTACATTTGCCATTACAAGCAGGTGACGATGGTGTTTTAGAGCAAATGCACCGGCCTTATAGTACCGAACAATATCGAACGGAAATGGAACGAATTCGCCAAGCCGTTCCTGATATTGCATTAAGCACAGATTTAATGGTAGGCTTTCCGGGAGAAACAGAAGAACAATTTAAAAATAGTTTACAGTTTTGCGATGATATAGCATTCAGCAGTATGCATATCTTTAAATATTCACCACGGGAAGGAACGCCGGCTGCAACCTATCCCAACCAAATCAGTAACGATGAAAAAGAACGGCGTAGTAAGCTGATGCAGGCTGTTGCGGAAAAAAATATGCTAGCCTATATGGAACAGCATATTGGACAACCCGTAAACGTATTAATAGAAGAACAAGATGCACAAGGAAATTGGCTAGGCCATACAGACAATTATCTTCATGTCAGTATTAACGAACCTTGTCAAAAAAACACAATTGTGTCCGTTTTGTTAGAAGAGATAGAAGGAAAACTTCTAAAAGGAAAAATTATTGATTAAATTATATTTTGCATCTTGCTTTTATGTCTGTTAGTCTGTAAAATATTAAAAGAACTGTACAGGAGGTGAAACAGGTGGATTGTATTTTTTGTAAAATTGCCAATAAAGAAATACCTTCAACAATCGTTTATGAAGATGACGATGTATTGGCTTTTCGCGATCTAAATCCAGAGGCTCCGGTGCATGTTCTAGTAATTCCTAAAAAACATATTGAAAGCTTAAATGCAGCTACTGAAGAAGATCAGAAATTACTGGGTAAGCTTATGTTGACAATTCAGAAAATTGCGATAGACTTAGGGATTGCCGATAAAGGATATCGTGTGGTAAATAATTGCGGTGTTCAGGGCGGTCAAACTGTAATGCATCTGCATTTCCATTTAATGGGCGGTCGAGAAATGTTGTGGCCGGCAGGATAAGTTCTTGATTATTTGAGAAATATCTAGTATAATAATACAGATGTTTTATTTGAAGGTCTCCTATAACAGCTGTGATTCTGACGGCTGTGTAGTATTGAGGGGAGGGAAGAACAGTGGGAGAAGTACATGTTGGAAAAACTGAATCTTTAGATAGTGCTCTTCGGAGATTTAAACGTTCCTGTCAGAAATCTGGCGTTTTAGCAGAATGCCGTAAACGCGAACATTATGA
>USPE01000271.1 GCA_900556545.1 uncultured Peptococcaceae bacterium
AACAACAACCGAAGATGGCGAAGTAACCGGTGGTCCGGTTTATTATATCCGTCAGGCTTTTAAAGGTACTTTTGGTAAAGTGCTGGCAGGCGCATTTGCTGTATTTATTATTTTAGCTTTGGGCTTTATGGGCAATATGGTACAGTCCAACTCTATTGGCGCAGCTTTTGCTGAAGTATTCAGCAGCAGAGGCGTTGAACTTCCTCCTGTTGTTGTTGGTATATTGCTGGCCATTTTTGCTGCATTCATTTTTATTGGCGGTACAAAACGCTTGGCTGCTTTTGTAGAAAAAGTTGTTCCATTTATGGCAGCGCTTTATGTAATCGGCGGTCTTGTTTTAATTATTCTTAATATTACACATATTCCACATGTTTTACAGATGATTGTAGTATGTGCCTTTGATCCATCAGCAATGGGCGGCGGTGCATTAGGTATTACCGTACAGCAGGCAATTCGTTATGGGGTTGCCAGAGGTTTGTTCTCTAATGAAGCTGGGATGGGTTCTACCCCGCATGCACATGCCCGTGCAACAGCGAAAAACCCGCATGAACAAGGGTTGACTGCTATGATTAGTGTTTTTATTGATACCTTTATCGTTTTAAATATGACCGTGTTTGCCGTGTTATCTACTGATGCATTGGCAAGCGGCAAAGATGGCATTGCTTTAACACAGGCTGCCTTTACCAGTGTATTTGGCGGATTTGGTGATATCTTTGTTGCTATTTGCCTGTTCTTCTTCGCATTTTCTACTATTTTGGGCTGGCACTTCTTTGGTGCGGTCAACGTAAAATATTTATTTGGACAGACTGCAGTTAAGATTTATTCCTGCATTGTTCTTATCTTTATTGTTGTGGGCTCCACCCAGAAAGTAAGTCTGGTATGGGAATTATCCGACTTTTTCAACGGCATGATGGTAATCCCCAATGCATTGGCTCTGCTGGCACTGACAGGTGTGGTGGTAGGGAGCTGCCGCAAATACGACAAAAAATAATATTACTGCCGTTTTGTGACCCGAATCAAATAAGACAGATTAGTATCCAAAACCTGCTGTGTTTTTATGCATAGCAGGTTTTTTGTCGTTTGTTTCGCCGTTTGCGGTAGATGTATAACAAACAATAGCGCTTGGATAAAACTATCATCAATAAATTGCACTGCGGTTGCGGATATTTTTTTGCTAGAAAAAACATGTTGGCATATATTTTAAAAATAAAAATATAATTTATAAGCAGGATATTTTTTCAGTAAGATAGAACATTATTAAAAAGAAGAATACATTATGATTTTGATAAACAGACAAAGGGGTCGCAAATAAAATGGATGACGGGGACGCGGGAAATTGTTGCTTTAAATTGAATATTGCTGATTTGCAAATAAAAGAGGCATAGCCGAGTGCGTGTAAAGTACTTGGTTATGTCTTTTTGTGTTTTTCTATCGTTTTGGAGGAGGGCTAACATGTAATCAGAAAGGCAAAACGTAAAGCATAAAGTTAAAATAAATTTGAAAGCAAACAAAAGATAAGTGAAAAAATAAATGCTAAAGAATAAATATTAAAAAATAAATACCGAGAAAGGATTTTTGTTGTATGCAAACTTCGTTAATCATTATTGTGTTGTGTGTGATGATGTCTGCCTATTTTTCTGCTACCGAAACAGCGTTTTCTTCCTTAAACCGTATCCGAGTAAAAAATATGGCCGATAAGGGAAATAAACGGGCTGCCCTTGTATTAAAAATGTCCGAAAATTATGATGAATTGCTTTCTACCATTTTGATTGGGAACAATATTGTGAACATTGCCAGCGCATCTCTGGCAACGGTATTGTTTGTTGATCTGTTGGGTGATGAAGCAGGGCCCAGTGTATCCACCATTGTAACAACCATTGTTGTGTTGATTTTTGGGGAAATTTCGCCAAAAAGTATTGCCAAAGAATCACCGGAAAAATTTGCCATGTGGTCAGCGCCTATTTTGCGTGTGCTGGTAAAAATATTAATGCCGGTCAACTTTTTATTTAAAAAATGGAAGCAGCTGTTGTCCCGCATATTCCATACATCTGGCGATACCGGTATCACCGAAGAAGAATTGCTCACCATTGTGGATGAAGCCGAACAGGACGGCGGTATTGACGCCCAGGAAGGCTCCCTGATTCGCAGCGCTATTGGCTTTACCGATTTAGAAGTGCAGGATATCTTTACGCCCCGTGTGGATGTGGTCAGCATTTCCAGCGATATGAGCCATGATGAGATTGAAACGGTCTTTATGACCAGCGGTTATTCCCGCTTGCCGGTGCATGATGGCAATCTGGATCATGTCAGCGGCATTTTATACCAGAAAGATTTCTATAAATATGTATCCCATGGAGATAACAGTGTGCAGCAGGTATCCCATCCTGTGCTGTTTACCAGCAAATATAAAAAGATTGGCATTCTGTTAAAAGAATTGCAGCAAAACAAACAGCATATTGCCATTGTGGTGGATGAGTTTGGCGGCACCATCGGTTTGGTTACTATGGAAGATATTTTGGAAGAAATTGTGGGAGAAATTTGGGATGAACACGACACAGTCATTCACGAAATTGAAGTATTAAGTGAAACCGAATATCGGGTGGCGGGCAGCAGCCGTGTAGAAGACCTGTTTGAATTCTTTGGCAAAAAGCAGGATTTTGATGTGGTAACTGTCAACGGATGGCTGATGGAACTATTGGGTAAAATTCCTGTAAAAGGCGATACAGTGCAGACACAGGGCATGACTGTGACGGTAGAAGAAAGTAGCGGCAGACGGGCTGAAACCGTATATATTAAACTGGATACACCGGCAGAAACAGCTACAGAAGAAGCGTAATAAAACAGCATTGGTAATTGGCTTTTGATGCTGCAGCCGGAGCCGAAGCTGATGTGAAAGAGAGCATCTGTGCGTTATATTGGGCTAAAAATGAAAAATAGGTGAGAACAGAAGTTAACTGTTCTCACCTATTTTTTGCAATTGTTTAGTGTGAAACATCCATGTTAGCCGCAAATCGGCTAACACAAATAGGTAATGAAAGAATGTCGGGAGATTGTTTGTTGCCTGCCCTCCTACCCGACCAGAAAGGCGTCGGGCACAGACATCTTCTTGTCGGTCTGCTTCACTTTGGACTGCGTCCAGTTCAGCAAGACAAACTGCGCACTTGTCTGCTTCAATGTCGACAACGGCAACAAAACATCTCCCTGACTTGCGCACATAAGGCT
>USPE01000272.1 GCA_900556545.1 uncultured Peptococcaceae bacterium
CATTTTCTGCAGGGCCGAAAGAAATACAACAATATTGGGAAGCTTTGGCAAGATTACCTGAGAAAGATCTACCAAGTAATTTGAATTCTTTTTTAGATGAAACCTACAGATAGGGTTGTATTTCATATCATTGATTATATATGCTTTGGAGAGGATGATGGTTATCCTAAACAAGGAAGCATCTCTATACGCGTGTAAAGGGAAATTGTGAAATATTTTCTTTGCAAAAATAAATCATCAAACAAAAAGAGATACTGTCAGCAAAACTGTGGCTTTGCTAGCGGTATCTCTTTCTAATTATAGTGCAGCGGGATATTCGTGGCGCAGGCCGAAGGTGGAGATGGTTTGAAATCCCAGCTGTTTTAATACGGCTGTTGTTTCGGCCATCTGGTAGCCCACATATTCAGCGCGGTGGCTGTCCGACCCTGTGGTGATGATGGTGCCGCCCAGCTGTCGGTAATGGCGCAGGATATCAAAATGGGGCAGGCACATGGCCGAGCTGTGACGGAATCCTGATGTGTTTACTTCCAGTCCTTTGCCGCGGGCAATCAGTTCCTGCAATAATTGGGTGACCAGGTCTAAACAGAGCAGATGGTCGCCAGTTTGGTAGGGTGCAGGATTGTAGCGTTTGCAGTAATCCAGATGGCCGATGACATCAAAGTGATCAAATTGCCGGATGCAGTCCAGTATGGCTGAATAATACTGCTGATACACCTGCAGTTTGCTTTTGCCCTGAAAGAATGCTTTTTGGCTGACAGCTACGCCGTTGATTTCGTGTACTGAGCCGATGATAAAATCAAAGGGATAGCCGTTGATAATTTTTTCGTATTGTTTGAGCCGATGCCGTTCCAGCCCGATTTCCAAACCAACCCGAATGCGCAGCTGGCCGCTGTAGCGCTGCTGATACTGGGCGATGGTGGCAAAATAATGATCCAGATCATGGATATAATGATTTTCATACTGATGGGGATAGGTGAGATCCATATGGTCTGTAAAGGCAATTTCGGTCAGACCAGCGTTTAAGGCTGCCTGGCAGATTTGCTCCATATTGGTGCGGCTGTCACAGGAAAATTGTGAGTGCAGATGATAATCAATCAGCATGAAATACCTTCTTTCGTTAAGTTGATAAATCTAATTATCTATTATATTAACAGATGGATAACGCTTGTCAAGCAATAACCGGCATTTCACAGAATAACTCCGTAAAAAACGGAGTTCTGTTTATGGATAAGCATAAAAGCCAACCATTTGGGCAATGATTGGCTGTCAAAAATAGCTTAACTGACAGGTTGATGCTGTATAAATGGTTGTTTTTTTGGTTGACTGTTTGTTGGCTTTTGGTGACAGCGGGACTATTTGCTGAAAAACACTGGCAAGCGGAGAATGGCTGTGATACAATAAACAACAAAAATATGTTCTGTTTGTTTCATTGGAGCAGAACTGGATTAGAAAGGCAGGTGCAGCCATGCTGCAAGTAACAGACGCGGTTACAGAATTGAAAGGCATCGGGCGGCAGCGCGCTGCTGATTTGCGCAAACTGGGGATAAACACCATTGAAGATTTGCTGCAACATTATCCCTATCGTTATGAAGATCGTTCCTGCTTGAAGCCGCTGCGGGATATGCAGGAGGGCGACACCGAAACGCTGTGGGGCACCATTGTGCAGGTGCAGGATATCTATCCCCGCCGCGGTTTAAAGATGCTGCGGGTGACGGTGCGCTGTGCAGATGGCAATGCAGTGCTGGTGTGGTTCAATCAAAATCATTTAAAAAGCAAACTGCAGCCCGGTTTGCAAATCGTAGCCACCGGAAAGGTGGGCAAGGGCCATGTGCGGCAAATTTCGGTAACGGATTTTGAATTGTTGGAAGATGAGGATGATTTGTCCAACTTTCAGCGGATTGTGCCAATTTATCGGGGAACGGAAAAAAACAGCAGCAAGGCCATTCGCCGTTTGATTCAGCAGGTGTTTGAAACAGGTGTGGAGTCTATGACCGAATATTTGCCCGATGCCCATTTGCAGCAGTATCATTTGCTGGAATATGGACAGGCAGTGCGGCAGATTCATTTTCCTGATGACTGGCAACAGCTCAACCGGGCCAGACACCGGCTGGTGCTGGATGAATTTTTGATTTTGCTGTTGGGTATGCAGCTGCACAGTCTGATTGAAAAAAAACAGGGGATAGCCCATGCTGCAACGGAGCAGTTGGCTGCCCGGTTTTTTGCTCAGTTGCCTTTTTCTCTGACCAATGCGCAGAAAAAAGTGATTTTGGAAATCAAAAAGGATATGGAACAGGAGCAGGCCATGAAACGGTTGGTGCAGGGCGATGTAGGCAGCGGAAAGACCATGGTGGCGGTGTATACGCTGCTGAAGGCGGTATCGGGGGGCTATCAGGCGGTATTGATGGCGCCCACTGAAATTCTGGCAGAGCAGCATTATCTGAATCTGAAAAAGATGCTGGAACCACTGGGTATTGCGCCTGTGCTGCTGACCGGCAGTTTAACAAAAAAAGAACGGGAGAGCGTTTATGCAGCCATTGCCGACGGTTCTTGTCCCATTGCCATAGGCACCCATGCGCTGATTCAAAAGCAGGTGCAGTTTGCCAATTTGGGGGCAGTGGTGATTGATGAGCAGCATCGCTTTGGTGTGCGGCAGCGTCTGGCTCTGGAAAACAAAGGGCGGGCGCCGGATGTGCTGGTGATGACAGCCACGCCCATTCCCCGCTCCTTGGCGTTGACGCTGTACGGGGATATGGATTTATCCATCATTGATGAATTGCCGCCCGGTCGGCAGACAATTAAAACCTATTGTATCGGGGAATCAAAACGGCAGGGGCTGTATGGCTTTTTGGGTCAGCAAATCAGAGATGGGTATCAGGTGTATATAGTTTGCCCGCTGGTGGAGGAATCGGAAAAGATGGATTTGGAAAATGCCACCCATCTGGCGGATCATCTGGCAGTAAATGTGTATCCCCAGTATACGGTGGGATTGCTGCACGGCAAGATGAAGCCAAAGGAAAAAGCGGAGATTATGGAGCAGTTTCGTTCCGGCGCTATCCAGATTCTGGTGTCCACAACGGTAATCGAGGTGGGGGTTGATGTGCCCAACGCCAATGTGATGGTGATTGAGAATGCAGAACGGTTTGGGCTGGCGCAGCTGCATCAGCTGCGGGGCCGTGTGGGGCGCGG
>USPE01000273.1 GCA_900556545.1 uncultured Peptococcaceae bacterium
GCTTTCACCGGTCACCAGCTGCTCCTCTGCTGCACAAAAAATAGGTGAGGCCTACAGACTACACCTTTTTTCAATATCCTTGCATAAGGCTTTATATGGCCTTTTAAAAGCCCAAAGCAGTTTTTCTGTACTGGACAGTTGCTTCTAAATTTTATGCTGTCTGCAAGCAAAGCAACACGCTTTCCTTGCAGATTGTTATTCTGTTACCATTCTCCTTGATCGTCCTTGCATTAAGCAACATTAAACATTAGAAAAGCCATAAAACGGACAAAACAATAGGTGTATTCTCCAAACTACACCTTTTTCCTGATACGCCACAATCAGCTTTGCAAAGGAGTTTTTGACTATAGACTATAATCATAATACAATTGGCATTCATCACTTGCTGATATTCCCAACGAGTCAACTTCCAAATTACCTGTCGTCTCCAGACGACACCTATTTTCTTTTGCTTTTTCGCAATAAACATATCTGCTCCGGTATCTGCTTTGCAGATCCATTTTCCGCAATTGGGAGCATTGCCCTCCCCCTCCTCTGTTTATATTTACTCTGTCTTATTTTTCTCAGTCTTATTACCTCGTACTTTTTCCCTGTCCAGAGTCGTAAAAATTACGGTTCCGGAATCGTAATTTTTACGACTCCGGGAAAATAGCTGTTTCTCTGCCCCTGTTTAAGATAAAATTTCATAAATAAAAAAACAATACAAAACACAATGCAAATCTGCCACAAATCCGTCATTGTATTTGTATAATTATACATAATCAATAGTAAAAGAATCATTTCTTCAGCGTAATTTTTTCTGCTGCATTTCCTATATGTTTTTCTTATTCTGGCTATTTTCTTTTCTTCCTCAATTTGTCCAATTACTCGTCTAAAAAATAGAACTCATATTTTCCATATCTTATTTTTACAGCCTTCCTGTATCGTCTTCTTTTTGCTACATTTTCACAACAGCAGCACGGGCAAAAAAACAGCACTGCAAAACAAAGCAGCATCAGTCCTAAAAACCGATGCTGCTTTGCTTATGGAAAATTTCAGGCGGTAAATGACCTGAACATGGCGGCCATTAAAATGCTGCTCTGTAAATTTCGATAATCTGTTCCTTTGTTGCTTTGCGCGGGTTGGTCAGCTGACAAACGTCTTTCATCGCATTTTCGGCCATGATTTCGAAGTCTTCTTCTTTTACACCCAAGCTCCGCAGATTTTTTGGAATACCTACCTGTTCGCTGAGCTGACGGATTGCTGCAATGGCTTTGCGTGCTGCTTCCATAGTAGATAATCCATCAATATTTTCACCCATAGCTTTGGCGATATCACGGAACCGGTTGGCATTACCAATCAGGTTGAATTCTTCTACGTGCGGCAACAGGATGGCATTGCATACACCATGAGGCAGGTTGTAGTAACCACCCAACTGGTGAGCCATAGCATGCACATAACCTAAGGATGCATTGTTGAACGCAATCCCTGCCAGATACTGGCCATAAGCCATTTTATCTCTGGCTTTCATATATACGCCGTTGGCTACTGCTTTCGGCAGATACTGGGTAATCATGGTGATGGCCATCTGCGCAGCGGCATCGGTCAATGGATTTGCTTCGGTAGAAACATATGCTTCAATGGCGTGTGTCAGTGCATCCATCCCGGTTGCAGCTGTTAAGGCTGGCGGCATACCCTTCATCAGTTCAGGGTCATTGATAGCAATCTGCGGTGTTACACGCCAGTCTACAATCGCCATTTTTACGTGACGGCTGGTATCAGTAATAATACAGAACCGGGTAATTTCTGATGCGGTCCCGGCAGTGGTGTTAATCGCAATCATTGGGCACATTGGGTTACTGGATTTGTCAATTCCTTCGTAATCGCGGATATTACCGCCATTAGAAGCTACAATACCAATCCCTTTGGCACAGTCATGAGAAGAACCGCCGCCCAAAGAAATAATAGAATCGCATTCGTTTTCTTTAAATACAGCCAACCCTTTTTCTACGTTTAAATCTGTCGGGTTTGGTTCTGCGCCGTCAAATATTACGCTGTTTACGCCGGCTTCTGTCAGAATACTCTGAATATTAGCCGCCATACCGCTTTTTGCCAAAAAGGCGTCGGTTACGATCATAACCTTTTTGCCACCCAGGCTTTCCATCAGGCTGCCTACTTCCTTTACAGCGCCTTCCCCAAACAGATTTCGTGTCGGTAAGAAATAATAAGTTGTTCCCATTGCGATACACTCCTTTTTATGTTTTGTATAAGCATTGTATGATTATTCAGGAGATTTGCATTTCTCCTTGCTGTGACTACATCCTAGCACAACCGTAGTGGTTTTTACAAGCCCTGATTTTCCATTTTTTCATAAGCAGAATAGATGGAATCATTCAGCTATTTTTCCTTTGTGTTCACATTCTCAAGCATAATTTTCCCTCAAAAATCAGTCATCCTGGTAATAAAACCTGCACTTTCACCGTTTAAATCCGCATTTTAAAAAATCTTGTACTTGTGAACACAAATAATAAACTTTTACCTATCTTTATTTATTGCCTTAAAATGCTTTTCCATTTGTGATAGTTGTTTTATGCACTTATAGTGCTACAGCACATCATTTTATCTGTTTTTTTATTAACGATGTATGAATCATGCATAATCATTCTTATTGTTGATTGTTGTTGGGTAAATACCCGATAAAACAAAAAAGACGCCTCTCGGCGTCCTTTTTGTCATGCTCGATCCTATTGTATCGATTATGCTTCTGGCACAGCAACAGTTTTGATTGCCTGTTCTGCAAACTGGGTGGTAACAATTTTGTCATAGTCGGCCCGCTGTTCCAACTGACCGGCCAGCGCCATCACATCCATCATTTTTTCCAGTCCTTCCGGTTCCAGGACAGGATTGGTATCCCACGCTTCAATATTTTTATAGCGCTGCACCACGATGGTTAAATCTTCGATGGCAATGTCCTCAAAATAGGGCTGCAATAACGCAGCGATATCGGCTGCATCGCTGTTGGCTACAAACTGCTGCCCTTTGTAGATGGCATTGGTAAACTTTTGAATGGTTTCCGGATTGGTTTCCAGATAGGATTTGGATGCAGCATAAGCGGTAAACGGAATATTACCGGAATGCTCCCCGATGGAAGTTACAATATAAGCCTTGCCTTCCCGTTCCAGGATCAGCCCCGGGGCCATGCC
>USPE01000274.1 GCA_900556545.1 uncultured Peptococcaceae bacterium
GAGGCCAAACGGAATCATTTACTAAGCTAGTGCTGTTCCATGTTCAACTCCCGGGCGCACTTCTTTTTGTATTCCGTCAGGTTTGCTTTCAGCCGATGACAAACCCTCTCTGTTACTTCCTGCAAAAATACTCTACCCGTTCCTGGTTTTTATCTGTTTTGTTTTTCTTCTATTATATATGCTGCTGCCCGCAACACCATACCTGTATTGTATGAAATCCTGCTGCTGTTTGTCAAGCAAAATCTTTTGCATCACTGCGCCGTTCCAGCATGGCCACATTGCGCCATCGCCGCAAAACGGCATCGTATCCCAATTTGGAACGCACACCAAGGTCTGTGTAGCCGCATTTGCGAAACAATTCCAAGCTGGGCAGATTATCGTCAAAAATCAGCGCTTCCAATGTCCAGATACCATTGCGCTCACTCTCGGCAGCAACTGCATCCAGCAGCAAACGTCCTACACCCTGGTGCTGAAAATCATCATGGATATAAATACTGACTTCCGCCACGCCGCTGTATACACCCCGTCCTGCACCAAAGCTGGGCGCAATGGCCACCCAACCGGCAATTTGTCCATCGGCAGTCTGCGCTACCAACCGGCTGTGTTTGTGATGCTCCTTGTCCCATTCTTGATAGGACGGCGCTTGCTGGGCAAAGGTGGCTTTATGATGGGCAATGCCCTGCTCATAGATGGCAGCCACCAAAGGCCAGTCAGTCTGAGTCATGGCCCGCACCTGAAAGGACGGCATTACAGATTCACCGTTTTCTGCAGACGTTTTGCCACCAGTTCAGGCCCCAGTACCGGAATGATAAAATGCAGATCCGGCCCGTGCATCTGCCCTGTTAAGGCTACACGGATAGGCATAAATACTTTTTTGCCTTTTAAGCCGGTTTCTTTGCTGATGGCTTTGAAAATCTTCTTCACATCATCGGCATTCCATTCCGGCAGTTCAGCCAATTTTGCTTTGAAGGCGTTGATAACCGTCGGCACATCAGGATCAGCCAGCACTTCTCTGGCTTCGTCATCTTCGATGGTGATATCTTCACCCACAAACAGCGACATAAATTCACCAATGTCGTTGATGGTATGAATTTTTTCCTGCAGCGCCTGCATAATCAGGGTTACCCATTGTTTGTCCGCCTCGGTTACTTGCTCTTGCAGATAGCCTTCGCTCTGTAAATAAGGGATGGCCAAACCTACCAGACGTTCAATGGAGCTTTGACGGATGTAATGACCGTTCAGCCATTTTAATTTTTCCATATCAAATACGGCAGGGCTCTTGGATACCGCATCCAGAGAGAATTTTTCGATAATTTCTTCTTTGGTCATAATTTCATCTTCGCCGCCCGGGGACCAGCCTAATAATGCCAGGAAGTTGAACACAGCCTCCGGCAGATAGCCCAGTTTTTCATACTGGGTTACAGAAGTGGCACCGTGCCGTTTGCTCATTTTTTTGCGGTCTTCGCCCAGAATCAAAGAGATATGGGCAAATTTAGGCACGTCCCAGCCCAGTGCATGATAGACAGCAATTTGCCGCGGAGTATTGGATAAATGCTCTTCTGCGCGGATTACATGACTGATTTTCATCAGATAGTCATCCACTACCACTGCAAAGTTATAGGTTGGGATTCCATCAGATTTTACGATAACAAAGTCGCCTACACCGTCGGATTCAAAGGTAACCACACCGCGCACTGCATCGTCTACCACCAATTTTTCACCATGGGGTACATGCAGACGGATTACCGGCTTTTTGCCCTGCGCCAACAGTTCCTGCTGCTGTTCGGGAGTCAGGCTGCGGCATTTACCGCTATACATTGGCATTTCGCCTTTTTCCATGGCAGCCGCCCGTTCTGCTTCGATTTCTTCTTCGCTGCAGAAGCAGTAATAAGCTTTGCCCTCTGCCAGCAGCTGATCGGCATATTTTTTGTAAATGTCCAATCTTTCTGTCTGACGGTATGGGCCGTAATCGCCGCCATCCATAATGGATTCATCGGCATCTAAACCCAGCCATTTTAAGGATTCAAAAATATTTACTTCTGATTCTTTGCTGGAGCGTTCCAGGTCAGTATCTTCAATTCTTACTACAAATTGACCGCCGCTTTTCCGAGCCAGCAAGTAGTTAAATAATGCAGAACGGGCGCCACCAATATGTAATGGGCCTGTTGGACTTGGCGCAAAGCGCACTCTATAAGTTTCCACCATTCATTCCTCCAAATCATTTTTATCAACTGTCATTTTATCCTTTATGATGTCCGTTTGTTACCGCAACAGCCAGTCATTCTTTTTTCACTGATCTCTATTTCTTCCGAATGGAGCAGACCGCATAAGCGGAAATCCCCAATCCTTCGCCTTCAAAACCCAGCTTTTCTGTGGTTGTTGCTTTTACATTTACGTCATCAACGGTTATGTGCAGCGTTTTGGCCAGATTTTGCTCCATCTGCGGGATAAACCCTGCCAGTTTTGGACGCTGCGCTACTACTGTAACATCAATATTATTCACTATATATCCTGCTTCTGTCAACAGTTCTGTTACGTTTTGCAGTAAAATCATGCTGGAAATGCCTTTATACCGGTCATCGTTGTCAGGAAAATGACGGCCAATGTCGCCCAAACCGGCAGCGCCCAGCATGGCATCCATCAGCGCATGCACCAGCACATCTGCATCGGAGTGGCCCAGCAGTCCTTTTTCATAGGGAATCTCCACACCGCCCAGAATCAGTTTTCGTTCTTCTACCAAACGATGCACATCATATCCAAACCCAATTCTCATTTGTCCTCGCCGCCTCTCTCGCTGTTCTGTATCCGCTGTAAAAACAACTCTGCCACAGCCAGATCCTCCGGTGTGGTCAATTTTATATTTTCGTAATAGCCCTGCACAATTTGGACAGATACGCCATACCGTTCTGCCAAAGATGCATCGTCGGTGCCGTAATAGCCTTCCTGCTGCGCCTGCTGATGGCAGCGGCGAATGGTATCTGTATAAAAACACTGGGGTGTCTGGATATTCCACAGCTGACTGCGTTCCAGTGTTTCCACTACCATACCGTCTTTGTCCACCCGTTTTACAGTATCTTTGGCCGGCACACCGGCAACTGTTCCGCAAGAAGGAGACAACGGCTGCAGCAGACGCAAAATCAAAAACTGGGTCCCCAAAAGAAGGGCTAAAATGTTT
>USPE01000275.1 GCA_900556545.1 uncultured Peptococcaceae bacterium
CCAAGACAACACAGTGGCATATTGGAAATGAGGTGAAAGTATGCTAAAGCGTCTGTTTGCTTTGAGCGACCAAGGCTCAAAAGACTTAAATAAAGGGATTGCCGCAACGACCCTCAGCAATATTTGCCTGATGCGTTAAAAGACACTGTTTTTTATGAAGAAAATCCTCGGGATTATAAAGGATTCCAGAAGGGAGCAAAAACATGACAGATAAAAAACCGATAGTGGCTCTGGGTATGAGCGGCGGCGTGGACAGCTCGGTGGCGGTGCATCTGTTGCAGCAGGCCGGTTATCAGGTACACGGCATTCATATGCTGATGATACCGGAGCGGTTTCAGTCCAATTCCACTGCTGTGCAGGATGCAGAAGCAGTGGCCCGACAGTTTGGAATCCAATTTTCTGTGCTGGATGTGCGAGACCAATTTGAAGCACAGATCATAGCCCAGTTTGGCAGAGAGTATTCTAACGGTAGAACACCCAATCCTTGTGCCTTCTGCAACAAACAATTCAAATTTGGCATACTGGCCCAGCAGGCAAAAGCGCTTGGCGCCGATTTTGTCAGTACAGGTCATTATGTGCGGGCTGATATTTCGCCCAGCGGAAAAAAATTATTTTATAAAGCAGTAGACAGCAAGAAAGACCAGAGCTATTTTTTATCGCTGGTTGCGCCTGATGTGGTAGCACATTGCGTTTTTCCTTTAGGACAGTATACAAAGGACCAGGTGCGGCAGATTGCCCGAGACTTAGGAATGGCTGTGGCAGAAAAGCAGGATAGCCAGGAAATTTGTTTTGTTACCGACAATGACTATAAAGCCTTTTTAAAGAAAATTTTGCCTGCACAGGCGTTTCGTTCCGGTAATGTGTATGCGCAGGACGGCACTTATTTGGGTAAACATGCCGGTATTCAAAATTATACAATTGGACAGCGCAAAGGATGGGGCATTGCGTTGGGGTATCCAGCCTATGTAACCGGGCTGGACGCCAAAAAAAATCAGGTCATCTTAGGCGGCAACGACGGTCTGCTGCATAATCAGCTGCAAGCCAGTCAGAATAATTATTTTCTCTCTCTGCCGCTGGAAACACCAATCCCTGTGGAAGCCAAAATTCGTTACCGGGCTCAGGCAGCGGCAGCACAACTGGTGGCCCATGCCGATGGAACGGCTACAGTCACCTTTACCGAACAGCAGCGGGCCATTACGCCGGGACAATGCGTGGCCTATTACCAGGGTGATACCCTCATCGGCGGCGGTATCATTGAACAGGCACAAACTATTTGCGATTGATTTATTATGCTGTAATGTTAGTAAAAGATAAAATTGAATTTGCGGAGGACTCGTTATGTTTAGAAATGTAAGAAAAATTAGAAACGAGATAACGATTGAAGAAGCAAAAGATTTATTGCGAAATAATAAAAGAGCAGCTTTTTCAGTAAATGGAGATAACGGGTATCCTTACACTGTTCCGATCAATTTCTATTACGATGAAGAAGAAGATAGAATTTATTTTCATAGTGCCAAAAAAGGGCATAAGGTAGATTCTATAATAAACAGCGATAAAGTTTGCTTAACAACATGGAATGATGGATATGTAAATGACGGAGATTGGGCTTATCATGTTTCAAGCTGTGTGGTATTTGGCAGAGCAAAATTAGTTCATGACCGTAACATTACGGAAGAAAAAGTAAGAAAATTTGCACTCAAGTATTATCCTTCTGCAGAGGAAGTGGAAGAAGAAATTGAAATGGGGATTAAAGGGGTTCAACTGATTGAAATAGAAATAGAACATATTTCTGGCAAAATGGTACAGGAAAAATAAGCCCTTATAGTATTATTTCAAACCACCCGTTAAACGGGTGGTTTGTGATTTTATAGTTATAGTCACTGTTTTTAACGGTGCTGCTGATGCCAGCGACGGCGACATTCGGCGTTTACTGATTTTTCAAAGGAATAGAATTGCTCATCGCCTACTTCTTCACGAATGCGGTCAACGGTAGCGCCTAAATACATGCCTTCTTTCTTTGTTTCTACCGCAGCAAGGCTGTCACAACATTCTGCCAGCTGCTGGTCGGTTAAATGCTGCAGCAATTGGGCTAAATCTTTCATCAGAAACAACTCCTTTGTAAGTTTTGTGATAACGCTCTATTTAGTATATACCCCAATGGGCATAAATACAATCCTGACAGGCGGGGTATCTTTTTGCAGGATGACAGAAAGTTTTATAACAGGCATAGGCGGCATTATTGATTCTGTGTTATAATAGCCATAGTTGAAAAGAAGGAGGTATTTTTGATGCAGGAAGATGTAAGAACCATCCGAAATCGGAAAACAGGAGAAAAAGTTTGTGAAAAATTGCGGAGCAGAGGATTTACTGCTTGGTATTGCGCCACTGCCCAGGAAGGGCTGCAGCAGGCACTGCAATTAATTCCCGAAGGCAGCAGTGTCAGTTGGGGCGGCTGTAAATCAGCAGAGGAAATCGGGCTGCTGGATGCAGTGCGCAAAGGCAATTATCATGTATTAGACAGAGATACTGCCCAAACCGCTGAAGAACGAACGGCCATCATGAAACAGGCGCTCACCTGCGATGTATTTTTAACCGGCTCCAATGCTATTACAGAAGATGGTGAACTGGTCAATATTGATGGAAACGGCAACCGAGTTGCTGCCATGACCTTTGGCCCGGACAGCGTGATTGTTATTGTGGGCATGAATAAACTGACCAGAACTGTGATGGATGCCGCCAATCGGGCCAGAACAGAAGCAGCGCCCATCAATGCCCAGCGTTTTGCAAGCTTGAAAACACCTTGCCAGATAGATGGCATGTGCCATGACTGCAATTCACCGGACAGCATCTGCAGTTATATTGTCCGCACCAGACGGTGCAAGCCGGCTGAACGGATTAAAGTCATTTTAATTGGACAATCGTTAGGGTTCTAAGGAGTTACAACATATGGATGGAAAGACATTGGCGCTGTTATATAAAACGGTGCAGGATAATAATATTTTGCCCATCACCACAATCTGCAATGTGCGCTGCGCTTTTTGCAGCCATCACCAAAATCCGCCGGAAGTGCAGGCCATTGCCATTCCCCATCTGGATTTTGATTTGATTCTTGATTTGCTGGATTATTTGGACGGCAGCCGTAAAATTATTATTGGGGAATCCACCAGTC
>USPE01000276.1 GCA_900556545.1 uncultured Peptococcaceae bacterium
CTCCGCCGCCATTTATTTCTTTTGTCATGTAATCGGCAATGGCGCAGTCATACAGTCCCGTATGGAGAAAAGCTTTTCTTGACAAATCAAAGCGGAACTCTTCCGTCAGCCTGTCTTCCCGGATCCGTTCCAGCACTTCTCCGTACTGCGCGGGATCGACGACAATCGTGACATACTTATAATTCTTTGCTGCCGCACGTACCATGGAAGGGCCGCCGATATCAATATTTTCAATAGCATCTGCCAGAGTTACATCTGGTTTGGCTACGGTAGCTTGGAATGGATACAGATTTACAACCACCAGATCAATAGGTGTAATATGATGCTCTGCCAGCACAGCCATGTGTTCTGGTGTTCCTTTGGCCAGAATACCGCCATGCACATTTGGATGCAGCGTTTTTACGCGACCTTCTAAAATTTCAGGAAAACCTGTCACATCAGAAATTCCGGTAACAGCAACACCAGCTTCTTTTAACGCTTTGGCAGTACCGCCTGTAGAAACGATTTCATAATCCAGTTCGGTCAATGCTCTGGCAAATTCAACAACACCTGTTTTATCTGATACACTTACTAATGCTCTTTTCACAGTTTTATTCTCCCTTCACTTTTACAACACGGCCACACAGCTCCAATTTTCCCTGAGCGAACAATTGAATTGCTTCTGGATAAGCCTGATGCTCCTGTTCCAGAATGCGGGCTGATAAACTGTCTTCTGTATCGTCATGCAAAACTGGAACGGTTTTTTGCAAAATGATTGCACCGCTGTCCATTCCTTCATCCACAAAATGAACGGTACAGCCTGCCACTTTTACACCGTATTCCAATGCCTGACGTTGTCCATGCAAGCCAGGAAAAGCAGGCAGCAAAGCCGGGTGAATATTCATAATCGGACAAGTAGCCTGACTTACAAAATAAGGACTGAGAATCCGCATATAACCAGCCAGACAAATCAACTGACAGCCTGCCTGCTCAATATAACGCAGCAGTTCTGCTTCATAATCAGCTTTCTGTTCATACGCTTTTGGATTTACATGATAGGCTGGAATTCCTGCATTTTTGGCATGCTCCAATGCTTTTGCTTCCGCCTTATCACTGAGTACAACTGCAATTTCTCCATCAATTTTCTTTTCTGCAATAGCCTGCATTATAGCTACTAAATTAGAGCCACGGCCCGAAGCCAACACGGCAATTCGAATTCCCATATCGTTTCTCCTTGGTTCAATATCATTTTTTGCTGTACAAACAAGAAAAGAATCTGCAGTGCAGATTCTTACATATCAGTACCCTTCAGCACATATAAATCGGTATTGATATGCCAATCTTGCACAAATGGCTGCTGCAGAGCAATATTTGCCAAAATTCAGCATTTGACTTCTTGGTTACAGCAGCCTCCTATATATACAATATCACTTACAGCTGGCAAGTTTGGTCAATTACCACTTTTTTCTCACCAGCTACGACAGTTCCGATTTCATATACAGCTTCATTCATATTAGCGCAAGCCGCTTTTACTTTTTCTGCATTAGCAGCATCACAAATCAATACATAGCCGATACCCATATTGAAAGTACGGAACATTTCACGCTTTTCTACATTGCCTTTTTCCTGAATCAACTGGAAAATTGGCAATGCAGGCCACGTTGTACTATCAATATGAACCTGACAATTGTCTGGCAGTACGCGTGGTACGTTTTCCAACAAACCGCCGCCGGTGATATGCGCCATACCTTTGATTTCAGCCTGTTCCAACAATTCCAGAATGGTTTTTACATAAATTTTAGTTGGAGTCAGAATGACATCACCCAATTTTGCCTGCAATTCCGCAACTTCTTCATCCATTTTCAAACCGGCATGTTCCAGTAATACTTTACGCGCCAGAGAAAATCCATTGCTGTGTACACCAGTAGATGGTAAGCCCAATACAACATCACCGGCGCAAATTTTACTGCCATCTATGATTTTCTTTTTGTCCACAATCCCAACGGTAAACCCAGCTACATCATATTCGCCCACTGGATAGAACCCTGGCATTTCTGCTGTTTCGCCGCCAATCAATGCGCAGCCCGCCTGACGGCAGCCTTCTGCTACGCCGGAAACCACTGCAGCCACTTGCTCAGGCTCACATTTGCCTACAGCCAGATAGTCCAAGAAGAATAATGGTTCGGCACCATTTACCAGCACATCATTTACGCACATAGCAACAGCATCAATCCCAATGGTATCATGTTTGTCCATTTCAAAGGCAATTTTTAATTTTGTGCCAACACCGTCAGTGCCAGAAACCAAAATTGGTTCTTCATATTTATCTTTATCAATCGCAAACAATCCGCCAAATCCACCTAAATCGGTTGCAACCTCTTTTCGGAACGTGGACTTTACCAATGGCTTCATCAATTCTACAGCCTGGTTACCTTTGGTGATATCCACACCTGCGCCGCTGTAAGTCATACTCTGCTCTGCCATTTTTTTCATCTCCTTATTCTAAAACTTCTTTCACATTATTATAATTGGGAACCCCCATCGGATATGCACCATTCAAACAAGCGGTACAGAAGCCGCATCCACTCCATTCCACAGCTTTTAAAATACCTTCCATGCTCAAATAATGCAAGCTATCAGCACCAATGTATTCACAAATCTGTTCTACATCCATTTTGGAAGCAATTAATTCTTCAGGATTCCCTGTATCTACCCCATAGAAACATGGATATTTAACGGGAGGCGCACTGATTAACATGTGTACTTCTTTCGCACCATATTCCCGCAATAATTTTACCAATTTGCGGCTGGTTGTACCCCGAACAATGGAGTCGTCCACAACAGCAATCCGTTTTCCTTCCAATGCATCGCGAATTGGGTTCAGCTTTAGTTTTACCATTTGTTCCCGCATTTCCTGGGTTGGCTGAATAAAGCTGCGTCCTGTATAACGATTTTTCAGAATGCCTTGCGTAAATGGAATCCCGCTTTCTTCGGCATAACCAATTGCCGCAGTGGTTCCAGAGTCAGGAACAGAAATCACCACATCCACATCCAATGGCGCTTCTTTGGCCAGCTCCCGTCCCATCAAACGACGAGCTTTATTAACATTAATACCGTCAATGTTGCTATCTGGACGGGCAATATAGATAAATTCAAAAATGCAC
>USPE01000277.1 GCA_900556545.1 uncultured Peptococcaceae bacterium
TCCTTTTTTTATTATTATACCATCTTTCGCTTTTTGCTGTCCATTTTTTTAGTATGGCACCAAGATCGGCGGCATTGATATACGGGATATGGAAAGTTCTTCCCTGATGGAAACTGTGAGCTTTGTATTCCAGGATAACTTCCTGTTCAAACAGAGCATTATGGATAATATACGAATGGGCCGCTCGGACGCTACTGAAGCTGAAGTTGCCGCAGCAAAAGTGGCCTGTTGTGACGAGTTTGTCCAGAAATTGCCGGATGGGTATCACACTATGTTGGGCGAGAATGGCAGCACCTTGTCCGGCGGTGAACGTCAGCGGATTTCCATTGCCCGTACTCTCTTAAAGTATGCATCTATTATTTTGCTTGACGAAGCAACAGCAAGCCTTGACCCAGAAAATGAAGTGCTGATTCAGGAGGCCATCTCCCGGTTGATTGCTGGAAAGACGGTTCTTGTTATTGCTCACAGACTCCGCACGATTGTAGTCGCCAATCAGATTATCGTTTTGGAAAACGGCCATGTTGCAGAGTGCGGTTCTCACAATAAGCTGATGGAGAAACCTGGAACGTATCGCAAACTCTATGAGATTTAGACAAAGAGCCAGGAATGGGCAGTATAAGATTCGTTGCCATTTGGAGCATTTATGCCGTCGGGAGTAGAAAAAACAAAGAATAATTGATCGGGCCATGTACGGGCGCTTTTGCCAGCAGCATCATATAGACTGGGGCAGCAATCAGCGCGCAATCAGGCTGGACATACACAGATACAGGACAGGAACCGGCATACAGCACATTTCGATCACGACAAATACGACAAAGCACAGGACAATTTTTAAATCATTCCATACACTTGGAAACACTTTGCCAATGGAACTTTATTGCGGCGATTCTACCCTGCCTGTTCCTGCTGCTACAAGGTAACATCTGGATTGTGATTCTGACCGGCAGTGTGACTGCATCCTGGCGGAAGTTATTGCGGGGATAGGAAAATTCCTCAATCCGAAGCTGAATGTTTTAAGCTATGTGTTCTTCTCTGAAAACCTGTTGGGCGGTTTTCTTCCGATTTGGGTACTGCTTGTGATGATCGCCGGTACGGTTATCTTTTCTCTGATTGGCTGTATGGTCAGCAAAAAGCTGTTCAGAAAGCATTTTGAAAAGGTCGGAATGGTATGAGTATCGGCAACTAACTTTTGACCCTCGCACAAAATTATTACTGCTGCTTTTGGTAAAACTCCTTTTGCTGCTTAGTCATTCCCTGTGGTTTGAAATTGTTCTTTTTACAAGTTGTATTGTGATTGTCGGCATCAGCGGGCAAGTGAAAAGTGCAGGTCATTTTCTGATTGCTTTCCTGCTTATGCTGTGGGATCATACTCCACCATCACCAAATGAAATGTACCGTCAGATAAAAATGTTTTATGATGACTTATCTTCCAACACTCTACTTTACATTATTTTAGTATTTATTACTTTATTATATACATTAAAAAGTATATTTCCTATGTAATGAATATTTTTCTTTTGAATTATCTGATATCCTTGTTCTGTTAAATCAGGTAACTTATGTTCTAGTATGTTTCTGGCAATCTTTTCGAAATCATCTAATTTTTTTGCCTGATATACATCTCTTCCTTTTTCCAGCCAACCGTTATAAACAGGAATATCTCGCAATAGCAGTGGAATTTTCATTGCCAATGCTTCCAATACAACAATACCTTCTGTTTCCTCATATGATGGAAACAGAAACAAATCCGACCCGCTGTATGCTGCCTGCAATTGTTTGGAATTAACATAACCAGCAAAAGTAAGGTTAGGGATTTTTTCTGAAACAGCTTTGCGAATTTCTTTTCCAGCAAAGCGCAAATCAGCAGTTCCAAACCATATGAACTGATATTCCGGCATTCGCTTTGCTAATTCTATAAAATCAAGAATACCTTTTCTCTTAATGATTAATCCGGCTGACATTATGATTTTATCAGTATCACTATATCCATAGTGATATCTGAATGTTTTTCCAGCAAGTTCATTTTTTCGATATTCATTCAAATCAATTCCATTGGAAATGACCTGTATCTCTTTATTGATATTATAGCTTGCAAGAAGTTTTTTTGAATATTCACTTGGAGTTATTATGATGTCACCGAGATTATAGCAAAATGTGATCCAACGCTTAAATAATCCCGCAAATAAATTTGATCCGATATAGGAATTGCGGAAATCTTCTTTAGTTGAATGCGCATGATACACAATGGGTATCCCAAGTTTTTTGGCTTTCAGGGCAAGAAAAACGGACTTCAAAAAAACAGTATTGATATGTATAACATCAGCGTCTTTATAACTATCTACACACACTATACCATTTAATCGTAAACTCATTTTTTGGTGATAAATTGCTCTGCCAACACCGCTTTTTTCGATTTTATCCTGCATCTCAGAATAAATATATACTTTCATGCTGTCCCCCTATTTTATAAACAGTGGTATAAATTGAAAAATTTTATATAATCCCATGCTGTACAGCAAAATTGCTGCCGGTTTGCCAAGCAGGATAATCAGCGTAAAATTCCTGAAAGACATACTGCTGATGCCGGCAAGATAACAAAGAAAATCATCCGGAGCAACTGGCAGAAAAATCAACAGAGAAAATAATTTTTCAAAGCGATTCTTATCAGTAAGATACCGGTTGTACTTCTGGAAAAATCTTTTACTGGTGATGCTTTTCACAAAATTCTGTCCATATGCTCTTGCTATTAGGAAAGCGCATATAGATCCGATACAGATCCCGATATAATTATACAGAAACCCTTTGACAGCCCCGAAAAAAGCAACGCCGAACGCACACCCTACAGCACCTGGTAAAAATGCCGAAGACCTTCAAATAGGTTTTCGGTCTTTTTTTTGTTTGAAAACATGACTTGCATAATAGAAAACTGTCCTGTACAATTATAAAAAATATAGGTGCAAAGATCCCAGTTGAATCGAGCATATGACGCATTTTTATTTCATCGGTCAATATGCCCGATTTATACCAATAAACAGACAGAGCAGACGTTACCATTAACGAAACAAAACAAATTATTCGTTTATGGACAGAAATCCATTCCATAATCTTTTGCATATGTACCTCTGATCTATT
>USPE01000278.1 GCA_900556545.1 uncultured Peptococcaceae bacterium
AAGCCATCGTTTCATACATATCAGCTAAAGATTCCGGTACTTTAATTTCCTTCCCATTAATCGTTTCAATACCACAAATGGTACTAATATCTGATGAAAGTATTTGAGCACCGATAACATTTGTTCCTTCACCAGGCGCACAGCAAGTCAACAATCTCCCCTCAATCAAATGAAACTGTCCTGTTTTTTCACGAACTGTAATTTTTTTACCACTGGATAATACAATTTCCATATTCAACGCACTCCTTTTATAATTTAATACGATTACCGGATTTCCAGGAAATCTTGTTAGTGATCGGTTTGTTATTGCCATCAACAGATTGCTCAAAGCCACTAAATACAACATTCGGATATTTATACTTTTGTACCATACCATTTTTATAAATTTTTGTTGTATAAATGGCAAATTTTAGAGTACCGCCTGTTTCTTTTTGGTGTGCGATTCGTTTATCCATCACATCATCATACCAAGAATTAATTTCCTGTCCCTCAAAACTACCCTCAAATCCCTTTTGATGCTGCGTAGTATATTCTTCATCTTCACCAATCGGTGCTTTGGCATCTTCATCTGTTCTTTCTTTTGTACTGAATTTTAAAATCTCTGGTGACTGTTCACCTATTTGATTACCATCTTCATCAACTAACGCAATCGTAAGTTTCTTTCCCAATACTCCATCTTCGGCCATAAATTACACCTCCACGCTCGCAGAACCCTGATAGTTTAACAATACCCAATCTGCTGTATTATAGTGTCGTACCCGTAATTCTTGAATGAATGCATCAATCCGCTCTGCATTTGGGTCAAAAGTTACACTATATTCTTCAATTTTTGATGTTTCATTATTTTTCGGTGACACCAATCCATCAAAAAAACTCCTAATCCTAATTTCAGCTGCATCTTTCATCGGCGCCGTCATAGCTTTACCCTGCCATTTAGCACATACATAAAACAAACTTTTTTCAATCCAGCTATTTAACCGCCGCTTTGTCATTTTACGTACACGGATGTCAGAAATTACATTACCGCCTTCATCCGTTTTTGCCATGGTATAGTCACTGCTCATTCTATACGCCACGGCGCCATTTTCAGCCTCTGACGGTTTTAAAGTAAATACTGATACTTGATTATTATAAAGTTGCTGTAATTGGTCAAAATCAAATTCTGGTGTAATTCTGTTAATCCATGTACATTCTTTAGCTAAACCAGAATCTTCTACATTTGTTGTGCAATGTACTAATGCAGATAAACAAGCGGCAGAAATTTTCGCACCAGTCAAAGCATACGCTTCCCCAGCAGCACATTGAGCAAAGTCACTGTCAAATAATTTTCGGTAGGTAATATAATCATCAACCACTTTTTTCTCATCTACGCCAATATAACTTACACAGTTATACTTTTCAGCAGCATCCATCAATGCTTTATCTGCCTTTTGACTGCTAAAATTGATATATGCCATATCAGTTATGCGATTAGCTGCTAATTCCATAACCTTTAAACCCGTTCCGGCTCCTGTACCAGCATCCAAAGTACCAATATAATCTGATTCAGCAAGCTTTGCGCCATCAGAACCACCTTGTAATTGTGTTTTTTCCATTGCGGCAAGTATAGTTACTTCCTCTGCTTCATCATCCAGTGCCGATAAAATAAAATGAGCACTTGCTGTATTTACTTTTTCTACAGCTTCTGCAATCGAAGATAAATCTTTATAGGTTTCTGCTCCACCAATGTCTGAAGTGAGAACCAATGTATACTTCCCAGCACTTCCAGGCTGTACTTCTACAGCAAATACATTGCCGTATACCCCTGGATATTTCGCAGCCACTTTCAATACATCAGTGCTATCTGCATTTTTCAGATTCAAACTGGCAGCGGTATGTCCACTCCCTAAAATACGTACCAAAACAACATAGTTCAATCCACTTTCATCAATATGTCGCAACAATTGATTTCCGGCTTTCCCACTGTCAGATGCTTCACCAAATATCTCCGTCAACTTTTCTAACAAACTTTGCGTTGGTGTTTTTTGCGCATATACATATGAGCCAATCGGTCCGCGGTCAAAATCACCAATAAAGCCAGCAACAAAATTAGACATCTTTACTGTATTACTTTGTGGCGTCGGCATTTCATTTACATACACATCAGGCGGTAATGTTGTAATATCGCCCGTAAATCCTCTCAACATCGGCATAGTATATCAACCTCCATATATTGTTTCTATTTTTAGTTTCAATTCTTTTATATCAACTGTATTCACAATTTTTTTGTGCAACAGTTTTCCGGAACATTTCCAAGTTTGATCAACCTGATACATAAATTCCTGCCCCCTTGGCGGTAACGGTGGTGCCTGCAAAAAAATGTCTGTATCAATATCCCACTTATTATCAAGAAAAAGCAGATTATCTGCTTCTAGGGTATCAATAAAAGCAAGTGATAGTTGTTGTACAGTGCCGGGCATTTTGGCAAAAAATGAAACTTGAAGTAGATAAGAAAAACGCATAATTTCATACACAGCTGTAAATGTCCCATCGCCATTGTCTTCTACTACATGAGGCTCATATTCTCGCATAAATGCTTTTTCTGCTGTACCAGACACATAACTGATATTCGCAGCCGGCAAGCGCTTTTTATATTCGGAAGTCGGCGGATCACCATCAGTCACATAAAAATCAGCTCCATGTACTGCTTTGATTTTTGCTTTTAATCCTTCATAAACAAGAACCAATGGGTCACGTATCATCTCCATCTATTTAACACCTCATTTCTAAGGGCAGCTGTTATCGACTCCTGAATAGCTTCTTTATTTTCAATAACAGCAGGTCGTAAAAATGGGCGTGGAGGAACATTTGATGCAGCAAGTCCAAATTCATGGGCAGCAGCATAAACTCCTGGTGATGCACCTTTGGTATTTTCTCCTGAAGCTATTCCCACATAGGCTACCCCATTAGCAACATTAGATAAATCTGCCGTAATTGCTTGCCGTAAGTGACTTTTATTTATTAGCGGCGCATCATCGTTTCCACCATTTCCCCATTGTCCATGCTGCTGTAAATATCGTCGGCCGGCCCTGGAAATTTTATACCTTTTAGAACGTGAACGATATTTCTGATGTACAGATTCTG
>USPE01000279.1 GCA_900556545.1 uncultured Peptococcaceae bacterium
AGCAGGATCAATATACATTTTATCGCATTCCCAAAGCGTTAATCAAAGGAGTGCGCTATCAGCATGTTACCATGGAAGCTAAATTGTTGTACGGCATCTTATTAGACCGCATGAGTCTATCCGGCAAAAATAACTGGTGTGATGCCAATGGCAAAGTTTTCATCATCTATACGGTGGAAGAACTGATGGAGGACTTTGGCTGCTCCAATAAAACAGCCATCAAATTATTGCGGGAACTGGAACAGAGCGATTTGATTGTGCGCCAGCGGCAGGGATTGGGCAAGCCCAGTCTGATTTATGTGAAACAGATTCAGCAGAGTGAAGAAGTGGTATCTCCGCGTCGGCTCAGAAAGCAGCAGCAACAGCAGAGCAGAACCATGTATCGGGCGTACAGATATACAAACAATCCAACAGAAAAAACTGCTGATGATGTAAAAGAATATGGCAATAAGCAGGTGCAGAAAGCAAAAAGCTATCAAACGGAAACTCATGCAGCAAGTTGGAATGATAATGCTGTTGCAAATTGTCAGGAACAAAACATGGAATCATTATGTCCAGTGACATGTAAAACGTACAACTCCAGAAGTGAAGAAAGTACACGTCCGGAAGTGAAAAAAGTACAAGGTAATAAGACTGAGAGAAGTTATACTGAGCGAAATAAAAAAGAGGAGGGGGAGGCTGCACCCCGCAGCTGGAAAACCATGGTGCAAGAGCAGCTAGAATATGACTGGCTGTTAGAAAGTTATCCACACGATCACTCTGCCATCAAGACAATGATTACCATCATTGCCGATGCTATGAACAGCGCTGATGATGCCATTGTTAAAGTAGGCGGCAGAGAACGGCGCATGGACGATGTTAAGGAGCAATTGTTACAGTTGGACAGCGGCCATATTGAGTATGTGTTGGAATATTTGCAGTACAACACCAGCAAGGTACAGAATGTGTATGGTTATTTATTGACCATATTGTACAATGCGCCGTTGACTATGGATTTATATTATGAAAAGTTGGTGCGCCATGACCAGGCTAAGAAAAGACGGTAAGATTGTGTGGTAGTATCACATTAATCAATGGGAAAACCGCGGTGCGGAAAGCGATGGGCATACGGCTGTAGGGCAATGGAGTATTCTTAAGGGTTTTTTTGCATGGGGGGATGAAGATTAAAAAAGAAATAACAATTTGTAAAAACAACCGTTGTGTTGGGAATATGCAGTTCGTTTTCTTTTTTCTGACTTAGCACAAGGTGGTTATGCTGCAATTATGCTGTTTAAAATTGCAGGAACGGGAAAAAGGCTGTAAAATAAAGCAAGACAGTTGTCTGGTGTAACATTTTAGGGACATTTGTCTGCTATACTATCCACAAAAATAAAGGGTGTGTGCATATGAAACAGATTTTGCTTGTGGAAGACGATGCTCTTTTAAATAAAACGTTGGCCTATAATTTGGCTACCGATGGTTATAAAATTACCGCTGTGCGTAACGCAACGGCAGCAGCCGAGGCGTTGAAAATCAATTCTTTTGCACTGGCGCTGTTGGATATCAATTTGCCTGATGGGAACGGCTATGAACTTTGCCGGCTGATAAAACAGACCCATCCGGATACAGTGATCATTTTTTTGACTGCCAATGAACAGGAGCGGGATCAAATACGGGGCTATGAAGCCGGAGCGGTGGATTATATTACCAAGCCCTTTTCCATCGGCGCTTTGCAGCGAAAAATCAAGGCCATGTTTGCCATGCTGGAGCACCATTGTCCTGCCAGAGATCTTTATGACGACGGCAGCCTGTTTCTGGATTTTGCGGCGCAGACTGCCAGCCTAAACGGCAAGTCGCTGGCACTGTCGGCCATGGAATTTAAAATGCTGCGCCTGTTTTGCAAACATGCCGGACAGGTGTTGACCCGCCGACAGCTTTTGGAAAAGTTGTGGGATGCCGATGAACGGTACGTGGATGAGCATACTCTTACCACATCGGTCAGCCGTATTCGGAGTAAGATAGAAGCAGACGGTCCCTATATCAAAACGGTTTACGGTATGGGTTATCAATGGCTGGGAGAGGAGAAAACATGAACATATCCAATCTTTCTGTAAAAAATTTGTGTCTGTTGACAGAGGGCGGCATGGTGTTGTCCATGCTGGTTATTATCGCTGTGTTGTATGGAGTAACTGCCGATCAAGTTATTGTTGCGGCAGGAACAGCGTTGATTGGCTGCGCTGTGGTGTGGCTGCGGATCTTGGCAGTACTGTTTGGAAAACGGCTGTCTTTGTTTACCACCGACCTGTGCTGTATGCTGGATGATATGATGGACGGCAGTCATGGCCCCCAGTCTGTGAATGACAGCGAAACCCTCTTTGCCCGTATCCATCATCGTGTAACGCGGCTTTATACCATGATGCAGGAGAACCGCCGCAAGGTGGACGAAGAACGGCAAGAGCTGCAGGCGTTGGTGTCCCACATATCTCATCAGGTAAAAACGCCGATCAGCAATTTGAAACTGGTAACGGATACGCTGCTAACCAAGCCTGTCACCGAGTCGGAGCGGACTGTTTTTTTGCAGGCCATTGGCAGCCAGACTGACAAACTGGGTTTTCTTCTCCAGGCGCTGGTGAAAACATCACAGCTGGAGACAGGAGTCATTCAGCTGCAAAAGAAGAACGCCGTTTTATATCAGACCTTGGCGCAGGCGGTCAGCGGCATTGTTTATGATGCAGAAGCCAAAGACATTGCTGTGACAGTAGCTTGTCCGGAAGGGTTGTATCTGCCCCATGACAGCAAGTGGACAGCGGAAGCGCTTTTTAATCTGTTGGATAATGGAATCAAATATACACCAGCAGGGGGCAGCGTCAGCGTGACTGTGGAGCCGTGGGAACTGTATGTGAAGATTGACATTGCAGATACCGGAAAAGGCATTGCCGAGTGTGAGCAGGCTACCATATTCCGGCGGTTTTATCGGGAACAGGAAGTGCATGATACACCGGGTGCCGGTATCGGCCTGTATCTGGCCCGTGAGATTATCACCCGACAGGGTGGCTATATCAAGGTAAATTCCCAAATTGGCCAGGGCAGTACCTTTTCGGTATTTCTTCCTGTACGATAGAATC
>USPE01000280.1 GCA_900556545.1 uncultured Peptococcaceae bacterium
CGGGAAATGTAGCATCAATGGCTTGCTGAAAATCGCCGAGGAACGAGGTGTTAAATTCGTTGTGGCCAGCGGCGGTACTTTCGCTCGTAAGTTTGCCAATGAGCTGAGGCCGAAAGCTATTGTGGCCATTGCCTGTGAACGGGATCTGACCAGCGGCATTAAAGATATGCACATGCAGCATATTCCTGTGGTCGGCGTTTTAAATGAGCGGCCCAATGGCCCGTGTCATAATACCACTGTACAGCTTTGCAAAGTAAGGCAGGCAATTAATTATTTTATGAAAGAGTAACTAGGAGGTTCTTTAGTATGTTTTTTTGGGATCCAACCATGATTATTTTAATACCGGCTGTGATTATCAGTTTATACGCGCAGATGAAGGTAAGCAGTACCTTTCATCGCTATTCGCAGGTGCCGTCCAATCGGGGGATGACCGGAGCGGATGTTGCCCGCTATATTTTGAATAAGAACGGCTTGTATGATGTTCCCATTGAACGGATCGGCGGCCAGCTGAGCGACCATTATGATCCAAAAACCCGCGTTGTACGGTTATCTGCTGATGTTTACGGCAGTACTTCGCTGGCGGCACTGGGGGTAGCAGCCCATGAAGTAGGCCATGCGGTGCAGCATGATACCGGCTATATGCCGCTTTATCTCAGAAATACCATCATTCCTGTTACACAAATAGGCTCTTATTTGGCGATACCGCTGTTCTTTCTGGGTATTTTTATGAGCAGTCCGATGCTGGTAAAATGGGGCGTTTTATTATTTGGCGCCATTGTGTTTTTTCAGATGGTAACGCTGCCGGTAGAATTTAACGCTAGTTCCCGCGCATTGCGCACATTAGGCAATGAAGGTATTTTGGATGCTTCTGAGTTAAAGGGAACCAGTAAAGTGTTGAAAGCGGCTGCGCTGACCTATGTGGCAGCAGCGCTGATGGCTGTATTGCAGCTGGTGCGTCTTGTACTGATTTCAGGCATTTTAGGAGGACGGGATGAGTAAAAGAAACAGCAGGGAAATTGCGCTGAAGATTTTATATCAGATTCACGAAGAAGGGGCTTATGCTAATCTGGCTTTAGATAAAGCCCTTTTTTCATGTCAGGATTTAGATCCGCGGGATAAGGGTCTGATTACAGAAATTGTGTACGGCTCTGTCAAAAACAGAGGGAAACTGGATTATGTGCTGAATCAGTTTGCCAAAATTAAAGTAAAAAAAATGGATCGTTGGACACGTAATATTTTGCGGATGGCGCTGTATCAAATTATGTTTTTGGATAAAGTGCCCGATTCTGCCGCTGTTGATGAAGCGGTAAAATTATCTAAACGGTACGGCCGCAGCGATAAATTTGTAAATGCAGTGCTGCGCAATTATTTGCGGGGACAGGAGCAGATTGTATGGCCGGATCGGGAGCAGGATGTAATACAATATTTGGCGGTACAGTACTCCTTTCCTGTGTGGATGGTGCAGCGGTTTGTGCAGCAGTATGGTGCGGAGCAGGCCGAGCAGCTGTGTCAGTGGTTTAACCAGCCGGCGGCTTTGTGGATTCGCACCAATACATTAATGATATCCCGCAAAGCATTGAAGGAACAGCTGGAACAAAAGGGCATTGCGGTGGAAGAAAGCCGCTATACGCCGGAGGGTCTGAAAATTCTTTCTGCAGTTAATCTGCATCAGCTGGAGGAATTTCAGCAGGGATTATTTACTGTGCAGGATGAAAGCTCTATGCTGGTGGCGTTGGCTGCCGAACCCATGCCGGGACAGCGGGTGCTGGACGTGTGCAGCGCGCCGGGCGGCAAAGCCACCCATATGGCGCAGCTGATGAAGGATGATGGTGTTATTTGCGCCTGCGATATTCATCAGCATCGACTGGACTTGATTCGGGAAAACTGTGAGCGGTTGGGCATGGAATCGGTAGTTTGTTATTTGCAGGACGGTACCCAGTTAACCAAACGGTGGAAGACGCCCTTTGATGTGGTGCTGTGCGATGTGCCCTGCTCCGGGCTGGGGGTGCTGGGCCGTCGGCCTGATGCCCGCTGGTCTAAGGACGAGGCGGATATCGAAACGCTGTGCCGGGTTCAAAAGCAGATTCTGGAACAGGCAGCGCAGCTGGTAACGCCGGGTGGTACACTGATTTACAGTACCTGTACTATCACACCGGAAGAAAATCAGCAGATGGTGCAGCAGTTTTTGGAGCGGCATCCGGAATTTTATTTGGATGAAACCTTGCCTGACTGCTGGCTGCATGTAGAAAAAGGGCAAGAGGGGTATGTGCAGTTTTTACCTTTTGCCGATCAAATGGACGGATTTTTTATTGCACGTATGATACGCAGAGAGGACTGATGGTGTGCAGCAGGATTTACGCAGTATGAATTTGGAAGAAATGGCAGCATTGCTGGCAGAGGCAGGGCAGCCTGCTTTTCGGGCCAAACAGCTCTTTGGCTGGATTCATCAGAAACAGGTTGCTCATATAGAGCAGATGCACAATCTGGGCAAACCGCTGCTGTCTTATTTAGAGCAGCACTGTAAGATTACTGTGATGGACTTGGAACGCAAGCAGGTGTCCCGGGACGGTACGGAAAAATTTTTGTTTCGCTTGGCAGATGGCAATGATATCGAATGTGTGCTGATGCGTTATCGGGGCGATTTGAGCAAGCAGCGCAATACCTTGTGTATCTCCAGTCAGGTGGGCTGCGCTATGGGCTGTACCTTTTGCGCCACCGGACAGGGCGGTTTTGTGCGCAATCTGACTGTTGGTGAAATTGTCAGTCAGGTATATGAGGTCAATCGTCATTTGCAGGAAGAAGGCGATGATCTGCCTGTAGGCAATGTGGTGTTTATGGGCATGGGTGAGCCGTTGCTGAATCTGGACCGCGTTTTGCAAGCCATTGGTTTGCTGAATCATCCGCAAGGGCAGCAGATCGGTATTCGGCGTATCACCGTTTCTACCTGTGGGATTGTGCCAAAGCTGCAAGAACTGGCGCAGCAAAAGCTGGATTTGGTTTTGGCGGTGTCCTTGCATGCGCCCAATAATGAGCAGCGTTCCAGCGTGATGCCGGTGAACCGGCAGTATCCTTTGGAGCAGCTGATGGCAGCCTGCCGCAAGT
>USPE01000281.1 GCA_900556545.1 uncultured Peptococcaceae bacterium
AGGAAAAGCGGGTTGATGCTGTGGTATCAATCCGTTTTTTATTGGCGTGGGCGGCAATGCAGATGGATATTCTTCGGTGTATTAGGCTATGAATGAAGAAACAATAAAGCAATGCAAAATCCGGTTTGGATATCAAATAAGAAAAATATGGCGTATCATTTTATAAAAAAGGTCTTTACAAAATGATGTAGAATAGGCATAATAGATACGACAAGTGAATACTCTGGTTCCCGAGCTGTACTGCCTAAGTAATCAAAATTGGTTATATGGCACACAGCCAATGGGTTTTAGAATAAATTCTGGAGCCTCCCTTTTGGAAAGGAAACCATAGATAAAAATGCTTACCCTTGGTGAAACTATTTTTAATTTTGTGTCGGCAAAAGCTGAACACTGAACCACAGAAAGGATGGGATTTTATTATGGTTACTTCTTACAATGGGGAGGTTTTGCGCGTTAATTTAACCGAACGCACCATCAATACAGAACCTCTGGACATGGAAAAGGCAGTGAAATATATCGGCGGACGGGGCCTGGGCACCCGCATGCTGCTGGATGAAGGCTGTGCTACTGTAGAGCCGCTGTCTCCTGAAAACAAACTGATTTATATTACCGGTCCAATGACCGGTACTGCAGTGCCAACCGGCGGTCGTTATATGGTAGTTACCAAATCTCCGCTGACAGGTATGATCGCCTGCTCTAACTCCGGCGGCGTTTGGGGTGCAATCCTGAAATATGCCGGCTGGGATGCGATCGTAGTAGAAGGAAAAGCAGATGCTCCGGTTTATCTGGAAATCAATGACCATGAAGTAACACTGCACGATGCCAGTGATTTATGGGGTAAAAAATCGTTAGAAACAGAAAGTATTTTAAAAGAACGGCATACAGGCTATTCGGTATTGAACATTGGGCCTGCCGGTGAAAATCAGGCATTGCTGGCGGCCATTATGAACGATGGCGACCGTGCTGCAGGCCGCAGTGGTGTTGGCGCTGTTATGGGCTCCAAAAACCTGAAGGCCATTGTAGTAAAAGCAAGCAAAACACAAATTGATCCGCACGATGCAGATGCACTGCGCACAGCAGCGGTAGACTGCATTAAAAAACTGAGAGCCAATGGTGTAACTGGGGAAGGTCTGCCTACCTTCGGTACAGCAGTATTGGTTAATATCATCAATAATATCGGCGCTATGCCAACAAAAAACTGGCAGGAATCTTACTATCCGGAAGCAGATTCTTTCAGTGGTGAAACCATGAAAGATACCTCCCTGGTAAAAAATCATGCTTGCCATCGCTGTCCCATCGGCTGCGGCCGTGTAGTAAAACTGCAGGACGGCAATGTGGTTGGCGGTCCGGAGTATGAACCATTGTGGGCTTACGGTGCAAACTGCGGCAACAGTGATTTGGATTCTATCAATAAAGCCAACGAAATGGGTCTGGATGCAATTTCTACTCCATGCACCATTGCAGCAGCCATGGAATTATATGAAAAAGGTTTGATCACCGATGAAGATTGCAACGGCGTTCCATTAAAATGGGGAAGCGAAGAAGCCATTGTAACCTGGACGGAATGGATGGGTCTGGGCAGCAATCCGCTGGCAAAACTGATGGCAGACGGTTCTTATCGTTTGTGCGAACATTATGGTGTGCCTGAGCTGTCCATGAGCGTTAAAAAACAGGAAATCCCTGCTTATGATGCCCGTGCCATTCAGGGTATCGGTATCACCTATGCCACCAGCAACCGCGGCGGCTGCCATGTGCGCGGTTATATGATTTCCCCGGAAGTATTGGGCTTGCCGGAACAGTTAGACCGTGAAACTGTGGAAGGCAAAGCACAGTGGGCAAAAATCTTCCAGGATTTGACCTCTGTGATCGACTCCATGGGGATGTGCCTGTTTAGTTCCTTTGCACTGGGTGCGCCGGAATATGCTGCGCTGCTGAATGCAGGTACCGGCACCAATTATGATGTAAATGGTCTGCTGGAAGTAGGCGATCGTATTTATAATCTGGAACGTATGTTTAACAAAGCTGCCGGCATGAAACCGGAAGATGACCGTCTGCCAAAACGGATTGCAGAAGATGAAATCGTAAATGGTCCGTCTAAAGGGATGCACAGCCAGATTAAACTGACTCTGCCGCAGTATTATGAAGCGCGTGGCTGGAAAGATGCGTTCCCAACAGAAGAAACATTAAAACGGTTAGGTCTGGAAGACCTGATTTAAGTAACTGCAAAACACTGTGGGCGTCAGCTCTGCCATAGGGCAGGGCTGAGCCTTCGGTGCAGGCGCAGACAAGATAGGACAGCAATTGCAAATCTTTTTTTAATCATTTGCCTCTCCCGGCAAAAAAGAACCACAATCTGTGTCTTTGGTACACGGGAGACTGTCCAACTTCTGTGTGCAGATAATGGGTGCGATTCTGTCCAGTCAGGTACCTGCACTGAAGATTCAGTCCTGTATTTGGAATGATAAAAATGAGGTGATAGTATGATAGAAGTGCGGTTGTTTGCAACCTTTCGTGAAGGACGGGAAAAAATCATTTTCATGGATTATGTACCTGGAATGACCGGTTATGATATCATCGAACCATTGGGCATTCAAGAAGAAGAAATTGCTATTTTTCTGATTAACGGCCGTCATTCCAAAGCCGGCGCAGTATTGAATGACGACAGCGTATTGGCATTGTTTCCGCCGGTAGGGGGCGGCTGATATGCTGATACAGCAAGAACGGTATAAACGAAATTATAAAACCATTTCTCTGGAGCAGCAGCAGATTTTGCAGCAATCCCTGATCACAGTTATCGGGTGCGGCGGTTTGGGCGGTTTTATTATCGAAGGTTTGGCGCGCAGCGGTGTAGGCACGCTGCGGCTTGTAGATTTTGATACCTTTGACACCAGCAACCTCAATCGTCAGTTGTTTGCTACAGAGCAGGGGGTAGGCCAGTCCAAACTGGAACAGGCAGTAAAACGGGTACAGGCTGTCAATCACACAGTTGTTGTAGAAGCGGTTTCTGCCAAAGCAGATCAGGACAATCTGCCTGAGTTGATTCAGGGTTCCAGTATGGTGATTGACGGGGTTGACTCCATTGAAGTAAAAATATGGCTGGG
>USPE01000282.1 GCA_900556545.1 uncultured Peptococcaceae bacterium
TTGGATGCATTTTATTCCTCCTGGTTTATAAAAAAGAAATGGATGCTTCTTACATCCATTCTGGTATCGGTTGTAATGGATAGGACAAGTTGCCGATGGTTTCATTATAACATAGATGAAAAAAATTTGGGGATTTTACTAAAAAATGTTTGAAGGTTGGGGCGGTTTCATGTACAATAAAAGATATAAATTTTATTTAGAAAAACTATAAGGGGGTTAAGGCATATGTTCACATGGAACCGCGCAGAAGTTTTGGTGACATTATCCTATGATTACTATATGCAGGTGCGTTATTTGTTAAAGCAGCAGCAGATTACCAATCAAAGCCGCCGTGTTGTAATTGATGCGCCTGCACAGGCAGCATCGTCTAATATGCTGCAGCGAAAAACCATAGAGTATCATTTGTATGTACACAAAGATGATGTGGAGCAGGTAATGACTCTGATGCAGTCTATTGGCCCGGATAGCAGCGGGATTGCATAAGTGAGAGGATAGGAAAATGGTACAGTGACTTTTTAATGTGCGCATAAGGAGTATTACATCATGGATAGGGCAGAGAGCAAAAATCAGCCTGGATAAAAAACAAGAATGGTTTGTTTTTATCCAGGCTGATTTTTATTTGGTTGTTTTCTGAACGGTAAGATGGAGCCCCTGCTGTCGATTAGATGGTGCAGCACGCAGGACAAAGCAGGATAGTAATTTATATGGTCTGGTTGTCGGCGCTTTTGGCACAGATAGCGGATTCCAGCCGCTGCAGCTGTGCTTTTTCTTCCTGAGATACAGACTGGTAGGTTTGCTTCATGCAGTATTGAATCAGAGCAGCTTTATCGTTTTGAATGGCAAAGAAGTTGGATTTTGGAAAAAAGGCAGCTGTTTGTTTGATTTCTTTGCGAATGGCTTTGTTGTCCAGAAGATCTTTCCAGGAAATTTTCTTTTTGTGCCAAATCAGATTCAAATCCACAATGCGCTGGCCGCGCTGGCTGTATTCCAGAGCGATAAGCCGTTTTTTCAATTCCATTGGTTCCAAAAAGGTCAGCAGACGGATATGATAAGTGCCTATGGGGTCAGAAAACATGCTGATTTCTCGATTCCAGGTTTCGGTGATCAGATAGCCCAGCTGCAAAATTTTAATGGCCTCTGTCAGCCGTTTATATTGCAGTTCGTAGGCTTCATAGCGGTCATAGATGCGCAAATCTACCATATGCCAGGCATTGGGCGGAAAAGCCTTGGCCAGATAACGAGGCGCATGAATCTGCAGATAGGACAGCAGACTGAGATAGTCTTGCTCAATCAGCAGCACATCCTGATAAAAGCTGCGGCTGCCCTGCTTGTCTTCTGTTAAGAAGCACAGGATGGTTTCCCGGGCGTTTTTTTGCGCTAAAAGTTGTGAAATATGCACACGCCGGCAAGAAAACTCGGATTGTATTTTATCCACCACCGGTTTTTGCTCCCCTAAACTATTGAAGAGAATGATAGGAGGCAGAGGCCGAATGTGCGTTATCATTTGCTGCAGCTGGGATGTCATCAGCTGGCAGAGAACGGATTCTGCTGTTTGCGCCATACCCAGATAATATGGTTGGTTGGCGCGGCTGTCGTTGGAAACGACACACAAAATGCATTGGGTTTTTGCAATATCAATGCCGGTGCCTAGTTGCTCCATGGGCTGACAGGGAAACTGGTCAGTGATCGATTGGAGAAGGGCTTGCGGCTGAGCTGTTTCGATATAAATTAGTTTTGGGCCGGATGCGACCAGATTTAACATGGGTGATTACCTCCAAACATAAGAAGCTGCAAAAGAAACTACAAAATACAGCAGATAATTATGGTGATACGATGGTGCCGTAAAGGGTTGTCATCAGCGCATTGCTTTTTTCGTCCAGTCCGTAAACGGTGACTTGTTTTTGATTGGCTTCCAGTTTTTTCACGATTTTGTTCAGGCTGGTAGCTGCTGATTCGTCCCAGAGATGAGCCTGAGAAAAGTCCAGAATGACAGTATGGGCATTATCGTGAAAGTTCAATGCGTTCATTAAGGATTCGGTAGATGCAAAGAAAATCTGCCCGTAAATTTGATAGGTGACAGTACCGTTTTCTTCATGACTGTTTACTTTGATTTTAGACATCTGCATGGCAAAGAAAATGGCGGTCAGTACCAGACCGACTACAACACCGTAGGCCAGGTTATTGGTTGCTACCACAATGGCAACTACCAATACAATGACCAGAGCATCGGTGCGCGGCATACGGGTCAGGCGCCGCAGTGAATCCCAGTCAAAGGTAGAGATGGAAACGGTAATCATAACTGCCACCAGAGCGGCCAAAGGAATCTGCACCATTAAATCGTTTAAAATGAAAATTAAGACCATTAAAAATGCGCCGGATACAAAGTTGGACAAACGGCCCCGTCCGCCGGAGTTGACATTGACAATGGCCTGTCCGATCATAGCGCAGCCGCAGGTGCCGCTGAAAAAGCCGGATACCATATTGGCAATGCCAAGACCGCGGCATTCTCGGTTGCGGTCCCCTTCGGTATCGGTCATTTCGTCAATTACTTTGGAGGTCAGCAATGTTTCCACTAATCCAACCAGCGCCAGAGAAATGGAATAGGGCAGAATAATCTGCAGCGTTTCCAGATTGAACGGGACAGCCGGAATGTGGAACGGCGGCAGAGCTGCGGTAATGTTGCCCATATCGCCGATGGTGCGCACCGGAACCTGAAAAGCAATGGCGATGGCGGTAACAACCACAACAGCAATCAAAGTTGAAGGAATGGCGCGAGTCAGGTGAGGAAATAGATAAATAATAGCCATTCCCAGAGCAACTAACGCATACATCTGCCATCCTTCTCCGGCAAAATTGCCTAATTGAGAAGTGAAAATCAAAATGGCCAGCGCATCCACAAAGCCAATTTGCACGCTGTTTGGAATTAACTTGATGAGATTCCCTACTTTAAAAACACCTAAAAGGAACATCAAAATACCGGTTAAAATTGTGGCGGCCATCAGATATTCCGGGCCGTAATCCCGCACCAGGCTGACAATAACCAGAGCCATAGAGCCGGCTGCAGCTGAAATCATGGCCGGGCGGCCGCCGATAAAGGCC
>USPE01000283.1 GCA_900556545.1 uncultured Peptococcaceae bacterium
GCATTGGCGCAGCCCAAACGAGGTTGTTTTTTGAATAAGGGATTAAAATATTGCGGACAGATTGTGATAAAAGATATCGGTATTCCGGAAGAAATTTATCAGGATGCAGATTTGAATTTGAATTGTCAGATTATTGATGATTCTTTTTTGAAGCTTTGCAAAGAACCGCGCAGTAAAGCAAGTCATAAAGGAACCTACGGCCATCTTTTGGCTGTGGGAGGTTCTATGGGAATGAGCGGTGCCATTACGCTGACTGCTCGTTCAGCGTTGCGCGCCGGTGTAGGAATCCTGACATGCGCTGTTCCGCAAGCAGTGCAGATGCATGTGGCGGTGAATGTGCCGGAAGCCATGGTGCAGCCGCTGCCCGGCGGCAATCAATTCCATGCGGACAGTTTGGCAGTGCTGCGGGAACTGCTGCGGGGGAAAAAGGCAGTGGTAGCCGGTCCGGGTATGGGCGATAATGAAGCCACCGGAGCTATGATTAATGAAATACTGCAATCGGGCCGCTGCGCAGCTATAATAGATGCTGATGGTTTGAATACAGCAGAATATTGGCTGGAGCATGTACAGGAAGCCAGAGGGCCGGTGGTGTTAACGCCTCATCCGGGAGAAATGGCGCGATTGACCGGATTGGAGACCGGATATATACAAAGCAACCGGTTGTCAGTGGCTCAGGAATTTGCTGAAAAATATAAAGTATGGTTAGTTTTAAAGGGTGCCAATACCATTATTGCAACACCAAATGGAAAGTTATACATGAACATTACAGACAGTCCTGCTTTAGCTGTAGCTGGCAGCGGTGATGTGCTGGCCGGTATGCTTGGCGCATTTTTAGCGCAGGGGATGCAGCCTGACGAGGCTTGCTGCAGTGCGGTATATTTGCATGGGCTGGCCGGACAGGCTGTGGCGCAGAAAATAGGCGAGGTCAGCAGCAAAGCAGGAGACATTATAGATATCATACCAACAATTTTAACGAGGTGAGTGAGGGATGAACGTATACCGTCCGTCATGGCTGGAAATCAGTCCAGCCAATTTGCAATATAACTGTGAAACTGTAAAAAAATTAGTAGGAGATTCTGTTAAGGTGTGTGCTGTGGTAAAAGCCAACGGCTATGGCCATGGTGCAGTGGAAGTCAGTAAGGCCTGTCTGGCTGCCGGTGCCGATTTTTTGGCAGTGGCTATGTTGTCGGAAGCCATGGAGCTGCGGGAAGCCGGTTTTACCTGCCCTATTTTAATTTTGGGCTGGACACCGGAAGAAGGCTATGCATCAGCCATTGCCAATGAAATTCGTCTGGCGCTGTTTGATCAGGAGGAAGCGGCCAGATTAAATGCGCAAGCAATTTCTATGGGTAAAAAAGCAATGGTACATTTGAAATTGGATACCGGAATGTCTCGCATTGGTTTGCAGACCAACGAAGCCGGTTTGCAGGCTGCAGAGGCAATTCTGGGCATGGAAGGCCTGGAAGTGGAAGGCATTTTCAGTCATTTTTCCAAAGGCGATGAATATGACAAAACCTTTGCTTATCATCAACTGGAAGCGTTCAATGGTTTTTATGAACAGCTGGTGCAGCGGACCGGTATCCGGATTCCTATTCGCCATATGGCTGCCAGTTCTGCCATTATTGATATTCCTGAAGGTTATCTGGATATGGTGCGGCCGGGCATTATGCTGTATGGATTTCAGCCATCTACAGAAATGCACAATGTTGCCGATATTAAACCGGCTTTGGTATGGAAAGCCCGGCTGGCCCGTGTTGTAAAACTGCCTGCCGGCCGTTTAATTGGTTATAACGGTACTTATGAATTAAAACAGGATACGCTGGTGGCTACGGTGCCGGTAGGCTATGCAGATGGTTATAACCGCCTTTTGAGCAATTATGGTTATGTGGTGTGCCGCGGTAAAAAGCTGCCGATTATTGGCAAGGTATGTATGGATCAATTTATGATAGATGTTTCACAGCTGCCTGATCTAAAAGCGGGCGATGAAGTGATTTTGCTGGGGGAAGAACAGGGTGCTTCTATCACAGTGGATGAGATGGCAGCTATGCTGAAAACCATTCAGCACGAAGTTGTATGCGGCATAGCGCCTCGGGTGCCTAAATTTTATTTAGAAAAATAAAAGGATTTTACAAAGAAATATATAATTTTGTATCATGGTCATCCTGACAGTATATGGAGGGATGGCCATGATAGCAATCTTGAGTATTTACTGCATAAAAATAGTCAGGATTGTTTGAAACACAATCGAACGAATGTGGGATAATAGAGTGTTGGAGAGAGGGCTATGACAAAAATTAGACGAGGGGATGTATTTTTTGCCGAATTGGACCCAGTCGTTGGCTCTGAACAAGGTGGTGTGAGGCCGGTTTTGGTGATACAGAATGATATTGGCAATCAGCACAGTCCTACCACGATCGTGGCGGCTATTACGGGGCAAATGTGCAAAGCAAAACTGCCCACTCACGTGGATTTGGCAGGCAGAGAGAATGGATTATCCAAAAATTCGGTAGTCTTGGTGGAACAGATACGCACCATCGATAAGCAGCGTTTGCGAGAGCGTATTTGCAGCTTGGACCGTACTATTATGGAACAGGTGGATCAAGCGCTGCAAATCAGCATGGGTTTGCGTTCACCATTTGCACGAGAGGAGGAAGGGCTCAATGGCAGAACAGTTGAAACGATTGGCAAAAGAGCTTGAACAGCCATTGCATCGAGTAGAAAAGGCAGTAGAACTTTTAGATGCAGGAAATACCATTCCATTTATTGCCCGTTATCGGAAAGAGCTTACAGGAGAAATGGATGAGGTGGTACTGCGGCAGCTGGCAGAACGGCTGCAATATCTGCGCAATTTGGAACAGCGCAAAGAGGATGTGCTTGCCAATATTACCGAACAAGGCAAATTGACAGAAGAATTAGAGCAAAAAATCAGAGCTGCGGAGCTGTTGCAGGAAGTGGAGGATTTATACCTGCCGTATAAACAAAAACGGAAAACCAGAGCCAGCGTTGCCAGGGAGAAAGGCTTGGAGCCTTTGGCAATGATGATTTTAGAAGGAACCCA
>USPE01000284.1 GCA_900556545.1 uncultured Peptococcaceae bacterium
GTGGCGGCCTTGTTTTTTGAAAAAGCAACTGTTTTCCTTTTTGTTCTTCACTGGTTATAATAAAACCATAGAAAATTTGATTGTCAAGCGCGCAGACAATCACCCTGATACAAAGATAAAAATGCAAATTGTGATTGAAATACACCAAGGAGGAATTAAAAATGAAACGTGCGATGATGATTGGTTTAGACGGTGCTGACCCAGTCCGTGTAAAAAAACTGATTGCAGAAGGCAGAATGCCAAACATGAAAAAATTACTGGAAAAAGGGATTGCCACAGAAAACCTGGATATGCTGGGCGTACTGCCAGCAGGTACACCACCAAACTGGACCACACTGGCAACCGGTAACTATCCAAGAACCCATGGTATCACCTGCTTCCAGAACCATACATTAGGTCAGCCACTGAGTTGCTAGAAACAAATGTTTTTTTATGCAGCCGGTAATATATTCAGTCAGTTGCAAGGTCATTATTTTTTATCAGGCTTACTGTTGTAGTTGCATAATTCCTGTAAAAAATACTCAATGCAAGGGTTGTCAAAATGCTGCTCGTTATATAAATAACCGTTGTAGCCATAAATATTGTTGGAGATGGGACGGGTGGCAATGCCGTTTACTTTTTCCAGGAAGAAATATTCAGAAAGGGTAGGCGTCAGGGAAACCCCTAAATTATTAGAAATCAGCTGGGTGAACAGGCCATACCCATTTACAGCTTGAATATTGTCGGCGCCGAAGGTTTGAAATACCTTGTTCAGATTATAGTCCTCCAAATTGCTGGTGGCAGTGAGCAGTATCGGAAATTTGGCCAGCTGCTGCATGGATATGGTGTCCAGCTTGGCCAGCGAAGAATTGGTGCTGATGATTGCCTGAAAATAATGTTTGGAGAACGGCACAAACACCAAAGGTTTTTCTATTTCGCTGTGGGGCACGTTGTTGACATAACAGCGGCAGAAAATGCCCAAATCGACCGACTGGTTCTGAACAGCATCTACAATCTTCTTTTCATTGCCGGTGGTGATGTCCAATTTGATTCTGGGATATTTTTTATAAAAGTTACCGATTGCCCGCGGCAGAATATGATCCAGCAAAAATGGGGTAGTCATGATGGTAATCTGTCCGGTAATTTTGGCAGTGTTCTTCTGTGAAAAATGCTGCTCCAGTTCGGAAATCTGCTGTAAAATCTGTTCTGCCTTTTGTACCACGTATTCCCCTTCTTCGGTGAGCTTGACACCCTGATGCACACGAATCAGCAGCTGGGTATCCAATTCTGATTCAAACATCTGGATGGCTTTGCTCAGCGCCTGCTGGCTGATAAATAAGCGGTTGCTGGCCAGGGAGATAGAATTGGCGTCAGCAATGGCCTTGATGTATTGCAAATATTCTAATCGCATAAAAAACTCCTTTCACAGACGATGGTTATATTATAATTTTATATAAGTATACCATAAACTACGAAATCTGGACAGTCTTCAGTATGTTTTGAAATTGCTACAGTTTTCTGTTGTAGTTGAGCAAGGAATGAAAAGAAGTACTGTTTGACAGTGAAACCAACTGTTATTTATAATAGTTGGTATCATAGATATGGTGAAGAAAGAAGGCAGATGAGTTATGAAAAGAAATCGGATGGAGGATTTGCTGTATCGTTCTGAGCATTGTGTTTGCAAGCAGTGCGGCGGTCCTCTGGAACTTCGTATGATCGTGTATAATAAGTATGGCGGATCGGGCACAGAATTGTACTGTCCTGAATGCCGAAAAATTGAATATGGTACGGAACCTGCTGTGTATAAAGCAGCCAAAACCTTTGTGGACAGCACCGGGTTTAATCACTTTGTAGATTTGGAAGAAAACGTACCTACATGCTGAACATTGCCAAGGTTTGCGAAATTATGAGCTGGGGCGCTAAATATTGGGGCATTATGACCAAAAAAGGGTTTAATATTGAGCTGCAGCTTCCTCCTGATGATGAAGAATAAGTTTGGAAGGGAGCGATCATCGTTATGAATGTTTTAGAAATGCAGGGGCTTGGATTTAAATCAGGAAATCGCTATATTTTAAAAGATATTGACTGGCAGGTAAAAAAAGGGGAGCATTGGGCAGTTTTTGGCATGAACGGCAGCGGCAAAACCACGCTGCTCAGTATTGCAGCGGGATTTATGGATTATACCCATGGTGATATGACTATTCTGGGTGAGCATTATACAGATGAGAATATTTTAGATATTCGCCGCCGCATTGGCTGGGTGAGCGGTTCCTTTTACGATAAGCACATCTTTCGGGAAAGTGTGCTGGACATTGTGTTGGCAGGGAAGTTTGGCACGCTGGGGCTGGATTATGATATCACCGATCAGGATGTGCGCCGGGCCAAAGGGCTGCTGCATGAGCTGCGTCTGGGCAAAAAGACCAATTATCCCTTTGATTTTCTGTCCAAAGGGGAGCGGCAAAATGTGCTGATTGCCCGGGCATTGATGGCAAATCCGGAAATTTTGATACTGGACGAACCCTGTACCGGGTTAGATGTTTTTTCCCGGGAGTATTTGCTCAGTACTGTGCGGGATCTGGCCCAGGATACCGACAGCACCATTATTTTTGTGACCCATCATACAGAAGAAATTTTAGATGTGTTCTCTCATTGTCTGCTGTTGCAGAATGGCACCGTTTATGCCAATGGGCAGACCAGGGACTTGTTTTCATCGGAACAGTTATCGGCATTTTTGGATTATCCGGTGCAGGTGTCCTGGCAAGATCAGCGCATTCATGTTGATTTGGAAGTGAATTCCAATATAAAAAATTTAATGGCGACATTATAGATGTTAAAAAAGAAGGACGCAGCTTCTGTTTGATCTAAAAACAGAGGCTGCGTTGTTTTTTGTTCCAATCAGTAAAAAACTAACAGAGAAGCTAACGTAAAAACTAACGTGAAAATCCCATGGTTAAGCCAAAACTAACAAACTAACAGAATTTCCGGGGGAGAAGGCGCTATATAAAAAAATAAAAAGAATACGGCATAATAGAGAATTGTTTAATGGTTTATATATTTATTTTTATATTGTTTC
>USPE01000285.1 GCA_900556545.1 uncultured Peptococcaceae bacterium
GGATTAGTATGGAACGGCTATCGCTGCGTTTGTATCGGCAATTGACAGAATCCCTGCAACCCTATGCAGGCAAATAAAAAATGGAATGAGAAACTCCTTTCGTCTGTAGAATAAGAGAATCATTGCAAAAAGCTGGACACCCCATGGTGAAACATGTGGGATGTCCAGCTTTTTTGATTGTGTTGATCAGAAGCATTTTCAGAACACGTTTATCCACAGAATGGTTTATTCTGTTGCGTTGTTGCTGCTTTCTGTTGTACTGTCATTGTTTTCTGCAGTGGTGGCTGCCGATGAGCGATCCAGCTGATTGATGGATTGCTCCAGCTGTTCCAGATAACTGCCATATGCTGCCCAATTTCCTGCCTGTGCGGAGGTTTTGGCATTCTGGTAAGCGGCTTTCAATTGCTGTATCAGCTGGTCATAGGTAAGGATGGAGGTATCTCCCGCCTCATCTTCAATTGCAGCACCTTCTGTCTGGAAGTTGGTGCCAAAGATTTGACTCAAGGCCTCATCTAATGTTTTGGCCATGACAATTTTATCCTGGTAAGCTACAACAATACGGACTACTTCGGGCAGGCTATTCTCGTTGTTGGTTGTCAGATAAATTGGTTCTACATAGAGAATGGAATTTTTGATCGGGATAACCAGCATGTTACTGCGGATGACTGATGACCCCTGTTGATCCCATAAGTTCAGATTTTGAGAGATTTCCGAATCATTGCTGATTCTGGATTCTATCTGCAGCGGACCGTAAATGGTGGATTGTTTCGGGAATTTAAACAATACCAGCTCGCCATAGTGCTCATCGTCATTGCGGGCCGCCAGCCAGGCTACCATATTTTGTTTTTGTGTTGGTGTAAATGGCCGCATCAGCAAAAATTCCAGCTGGTCAGAGCCAGGTAAACGCATATTTACAAAATAAGGTTCCATTTTTGTTGTTTCACTGCCGTAGATTTCATTGGCAATGCTCCACATATCTTCTTTGTTATAGAAAACAGTTGGATTTTTCATATGATATTGCTGATAGATCTCTGTTTGTACTTCAAATAAAGTTGTGGAATATTTTAAATGCTGCCGCAGGTTTTCCGGCATTTGGTCTAAAGATTGGAATAAACCTGGGAATACTTTGGCATAGCTCTGAATTAACGGATCTTGTTCGTCACAAATATAAAATTTGGTTTCGCCGGTGTAAGCATCCACAGTGGCTTTTACCGAGTTGCGGATATAGTTTTGTCCATAGAATGGAGACTCACTGTTTGAAACCGACGCAGCATAGGGATATTTGTCAGTGGATGTGTAAGCATCAATGATCCACACCAATCGTCCTTGATCAATGACCAGATATGGATTGGATTCAAAGGTTAAGAACGGTGCAATTTTTTCTACCCGTTCAATAATATTTCGATTCAATAAGATTTTACTGTCGCTGGTAATCAAATTGGAAAATAAAATTTTGTAGTTGGCCCGGTCTAAGGCAAATAAAATTTTATTCGGTAAATTCAAAGGGATGCCGGCATCTTCCTGATATTGGGACTGGGCATTGCTGTCTCCGGTAGGATAATCAAATTCCGGCTCTTTTGTATTGACAATGACATAGTCATTGGTTAACTGACCAAAATAAATTTCCGGGCGAGTAATTTCCAATTCTGGCACTTCTGTTGTAGGCGGTATATTTTCTACCCACATTTCAGGCTGTCCCTGTGTGGTTACTTGGTTTACCGGTGTTGCCACAGCGCCATAGCCATGGGTGTATTTTAAATATTTGTTTACCCAGGTTTGTGCGCTGCTGTCCAAGCTGTTTTGATCCAGTTCCCGGGCAGAAAGATAAACTTGCTGCTGAGAGCCGTCGATGGTATAGCGGTCAATATCCACATCTACAAATTTATAATAGAGCCGCATACTTTGCAGCTGATTGAATACGGTAATGGTTGGACGATAGTCGATCAGACGAATATTTTTGATGGTGTCCATTTCTTCCCGCAGGTCTGTAGCGGTGAGCGTACCGTCAGCGCTGAACTCTACTTCCTGAATATGATCCAGCCCGTAGGCTTTATTGGTCATGTCAATATTATTGGCAATGTAAGGCTGCTCTTTGGAAATTTCGGCTGGTTTTACCACAAAGTTCTGAACGCCGACGGCGGCAATATTACCGACAACCAGCACCGCCAGCAACACTGCCGGACCAACAGCTGCAATTTTGGCGCTTTTCTTTTTCAGCCCCAGCAGCAATGTGATGGCGGTCAGCACGCAGGCGGCAGAAGCCAGATAATACATGGGCAGGATAACTTTTAAATCGGTGTAGCCTGCGCCATAGACAGAACCATCCTGTGTATAAAGCAAATTCGCTGCTTTTAATTGAAACCCGACGATTAAAAGCAATATAGCTGCAACTGCAAAATAAATGATGCGTCTGCCCATTAGCTTGAATGTTTTTTTGCTGACACCCTGCAGATAAAATGTCATCAATACATTGCAGAAAAAGATGACCATCAGGAACAGAAATGCCAAATGATAGATGGTTTCAAGCAATGAGAGATTAAAAAAGTAGAAGCTGATATCTCTATGAAATACAGGATCTGTGACATTGGCTGGTGTTTGCTGTAAAAATAATAAAATATTTTGCCACAGGGCAGTGGCAGACAGCCAACCGGCCAATAATCCTAGCAATAGGGAAGGCAGCAAGGTAAGCATTCGTTTTCCGGATTTTTTTCCCGGTACATTGATGACAGTATCGTTTTCCACCTGTACTTCCGGTTGATATTTGGTGGTCATCTGTAATGTAAAATAAGATAGTAAAAATACCAACAGGAAAACAACAAAGCCAACAATAAATTTTGCAAAAGTAAATTTGATAAACACAGATTGATAGCCCAGTTCAGAAAACCACAGATAGTCCGTTGAAAAATGAGCGATCTGCGGCAGACAGATGAACAGTGCCAGCAATATGATGGCAAGTATGCCAAATTTGCCTATTTTTTTCAAAATGCATTCCTCCTAAAATAATAAAATAGTTTCTACTTATAAATTTATATC
>USPE01000286.1 GCA_900556545.1 uncultured Peptococcaceae bacterium
ATGATTAAATAATTTGGTAGAATGCATCCCATCTTCGTCAATTGTAACAATCTCACCTGGCTCCACATCCCGCAGGAAGGTAGCGCCAATGGCATCTAATGCACAGGATTCGGATGCGACCACATAACCGTTTTCGCCCAATTTTCCCAAACACAAAGGACGGTTGCCATATGGATCACGTACTGCGTATAATTTGTTTTCTGACATAATCACCAGAGAATAAGAGCCTTTTAAATCAATCATAGCTTTCAGCATAGCCTGTTCCATATCATCCTGCCCATGGCTGGCAATCAACCCTACAATCTGTTCGGAATCAATGGTCGTATGAAATAAGGAACCCCGTTCCATCAGATGACTGCGCATCTCTGCCGCATTGGTCAGACTGCCGTTGTGTGCCAAAGCAATCTGTCCGTGCTGATAACGGGCTACAATTGGTTGGGTGTTCTGCTGGGTTTTGGACTGACCGCTGGTAGAATAGCGCACATGTCCAATTCCAAGATAGCCTTCCAAAGTACCCAGCGTATGCTGTGTAAATACATCAGTAACCATACCCAGATTTTTATAATGATTAATAAAGTTTCCTTCACTAACTGCAATCCCGCAGCCTTCCTGTCCTCTGTGCTGTAAAGAAAACAAACCCAGATAAATTAATTCTGCAACAGAACGGCCTGGTGCATAAATACCAAAGACACCACATTCATCATTGACTTTTTCCAATCTATCATCAAACACTGTTATGTTCCTCCTAGTTTTTAGATAACTGTTCTTCTAATCGTTTTAACACAATCTGATACGCTTCTTCCACATTGCCCAAATCCCGTCTGAAACGGTCTTTATCCATTTTTTCATTGGTAACTGCATCCCATAGACGGCAGCAATCCGGTGAAATTTCATCAGCCAAAAGTAGTTTGCCGGAAGCATCTCTGCCAAACTCGATCTTAAAATCTACTAAAATCAGGCCGCAGTCCAGAAAAATCTTTTTCAATAGTTCATTGATTTTTAAAGCCTGCTCTGAGATAAATTTAATATCTTCTTCTGTGGCCAATCCCAAAGCTACAACATGACTTTCATTTAACATTGGGTCACCCAGATTGTCATTTTTATAACAAAACTCCAGAGTAGGTTTCTTTAAGGAGGTACCTTCCTCTATTCCATATCGTTTTGCAAACGAACCTGCAGCTATATTGCGAACAATTACTTCCAGCGGAACAATCTGCACTGCTTGTACTAATTGCTCCCTCTCGTTCAGCTTTTGCACCAGATGATGTGCAATGCCGGCCTTCCCTAACGCTTCAAATAACAATGTAGTAATCGCATTATTCATAATACCCTTATCGGTGATGCTTCCTTTTTTAGCGCCGTTAAAAGCAGTGGCATCGTCTTTATAACGAATCAAATAGAGCGAATCATCATCTGTTTTAAATACCTTTTTGGCCTTACCTTCGTATAATTGTTCTAATACTTTCATTTTCTTTTCTCTCCCGATGATAAATTTTTATAGTGAAATTCTCAAGATAAATTTATAAAGAAAAAAGTAAATTATAGTAAACCGCAGCGTTTAAAAATGTAATCTACATTTTTTGTGTGATAACTGTAATCAAAAATTTCATCCAGTTCTTCTTTGGTTACATATTGCATAATATTTTCGTCCTGCAATACCAGTTCCTTGAACGGTGTTTTGGTATCCCAAGCACGCAACGCGTTGGCCTGTACCCAAGGATATACAGTATCTCTCGGAACACCTTTGCCAACTACTGTCAGCATCAACCGCTGAGAGAATACCAGACCCAGTGTTTTTTCTACATTGGCCATCATCTGTTCTTCATGCACTTCCATATTTTTTACAACACCGCTAGCCAGTTTTAAAATGTAATACAACAGCGTTGTACTGTCAGGAATAATAACCCGTTCTACAGAAGAATGCGCCAAATCCCGTTCATGCCACAAAACAGAGTTTTCAAAGGCAGGAATCACATTGCCGCGAATAACACGAGCCAAACCGCAGACTCTCTCACAAGTCATCGGATTGCGTTTATGAGGCATAGCGGAAGATCCTTTTTGCCCTTTTTTGAATTCTTCCATCACCTCAAAAATTTCGGTTCTCTGCAGATTCCGAATTTCTGTCATAAATTTTTCCAGTGAAGTAGCCACAATGGCCAGGGTTGTCATATATTCATTATAATGATCGCGGGAAACAACCTGTGTGGAAACCAGCTCTGGTTTTAAGTCCAAATGTTCGCAAACATATTCTTCAATCCGAGGATCAATATTGGCAAACGTGCCCACAGCGCCGGAAATTTGTCCATAACTGATTGTTTCTATGGCATGCTCCATCCGTTGAATATTGCGCAGAGTTTCTTCATACCAGACAGCCACTTTCAGTCCGAATGTAATCGGTTCGGCATGTACGGCATGGGTTCGGCCGATGCACAGTGTGTCTTTATACTGAATTGCCTTTTCTTTCAGAATTTCCGCAAATATGCGCAGCTGTTTTAAAATCAGTTCGCCGGCCTGTTTCATCTGTACAGCCAGTGCTGTATCCAAAACATCAGAGGATGTCATACCAGCGTGCATATACTTGGCATCCTCGCCGATATATTCCGCAACGCAGGATAAAAATGCAATTACGTCATGACGGGTCGTCTGCTCAATTTCGTTTACTCGGTCAACATTAAAATCTGCTTTTTCACGGATATTCTTTGCCGCTTCTGCAGGAATCTGCCCAATGGCTGCCATCCCCTCACAAGCCAGCACCTCAACCTCCAGCATAATTCTTAATTTGTTTTCTTGAGACCAAATATTAGCCATTTCAGGCAGCGTATATCGCTCAATCATTGCACACAACTTCCTTCCCAACCATATTTTATTTTTATATTAGTAAACTGTAAAAATTACAGCATTACTCAATAACTGCTTCCTGTACCCGTCTATTTTTTTCTTCTACCTGCTGCGCCATTGATTCTTTATAAGCTTTCAGTTTATCCTTGGTCTCCTGCTCCACCTGTAATGCCAGT
>USPE01000287.1 GCA_900556545.1 uncultured Peptococcaceae bacterium
GCTGATTTGGAAAAAGCAATCTGGGCTGCGGGCTCTGCATTGCTGGATGATGTAAAAATCTTCGACGTTTATCAGGGCGGACAGATTGCCTCCGGTAGCAAGAGTATTGCCTTTGCGCTGACCTTCCAGGCAGACAGAACCTTAACTGTAGAAGAAGTTAACGTAGAGTATGACAAGATTTTTGGCGCTTTGGCGCAGCAATTTAACGCAACCATGCGGATGTAGAAAGATAGCTGGCATAGTCTGAAGATGCAGAAAGCATATAGAAGGGATAGCCGTTCAGGTTTGCTCAAATAAGTAGACTTAGAAAAATTTTTTTGATATATTGCATTTATGAGCAGTATATGCTATTATAAAAACAGGTTAAGACCTCCCTGCTAGGTGCGTGTATGTCTGGTATGTTTTTGACCAACACCTTTCATAGGGGAATCCGGACTCTGTTGCTGGATTTGATGCCGTTTATGTTTAAATGGAACGCTGAAGACAACAGGAGGATACCCACCTGCACATGCAGGTTCAAAACGCTGGGCATTACGGCTATGTGGGGTCATATGAAAAACGATTGGGCAACCAGTCGTTTTTTTTCTGCATTTATTTAGAATTGGAGGCAATCCTATGCAGCAATTATGGAAGTTGTTCTGGATTTTTTTTCGTATTGGGGCATTTACTTTTGGCGGCGGCTATGTAATGATTCCCATTATTCAGCATGAAATCAGCGAAAAGTATCATTTGATTCCAGATGAGGAACTGGCAGAAATTTTAATTATTGCGCAGTCATTGCCCGGTGTGATGGCGGTGAATGCAGCAACATCGGTGGGATATAAGCTAAGAGGGAAAACCGGTGCTATTATCTGTGCATTGGGCGTAGCGCTGCCTTCTTTTTTGATTATTATATTCCTGGCGAACTTAATTTTGAAGTTTAATGACAATCCCCATGTAATGGGTGCGTTCCATTGGATTCGTGCAGTTGTGGTGGGCATGATTATGGCAGCTGCTGTAAAATTGGGGCGTCCTTGTTTAAAAAACAAACTGCAGGTTTTATTGATTGTAATTGCTTTTGTTTTGGCTATATTTAACGTGCATCCTGTAGTGTTGATTTTGGGCGGTGCACTGGCTGGCTGGTTGATTACCCGACAGAAAGGGGAGACAGAATAATGCTGCAGCTTTGTTTGGAAATGATGTTTGTGTTTGCGATGATTGGGCTGTTTTGTTTTGGCGGCGGATATGGTATCCTGCCTTTTATTCAGGGTGAGGTTATCGGTCGTGGATGGATGGAGATCCAGGAGTTCATCAATATTATTGCTGTGTCGGAAAGTACGCCGGGGCCGCTGGGCATTAATGTAGCTACCTATGTGGGTTTCAAAATGGGCGGATTGCTTGGCGCTACGTTTGCCACCGTTGGTCTGATGCTGCCGGCATTTTTTCTAGTGCTGCTGGTAACCCGCATTTTACAGACTGAGCGGGGCGGACGTGCTTGGGAACGGATGACCATTGGCATTCGTCCTGTTGTGGTTGGGCTGATTTTTTATGCGGCGTATTCTATTGGCTGTACCGTTTTGCTCAAATCGGAAGCGGCAGCCATTTCTGTAGACTGGCTGAGTGTGCTGCTGGCAGCAATGGGATTTGTGGCCATTCATAAATTTAAGCTGCATCCGGTTATCTTGATCGGTACAGCGGCAATCTTAGGCGCGCTTTTTGTAGGATAATATGATGTAAGACAGTCATGAAACGATGATTTTATTTGACAACTTTCCGGAGATGTAGTAGTATATTAACAAACTAAAGCGTTACAGAATGAAAGGGTGCCGGATATGTATCAGAGTAAATTGGAAGATGAGCAGATTAATCAGCTGTTTGAAGCTATGCAGCAGTTGCAGACAAAAGAGGATTTTTATCGTTTTTTTGAAGATATATCAACAATTTCTGAAATTAAAGCGTTGGCGCAGCGTATGGCTGTAGCCAAAATGCTGGATCAGGAGCAGACCTATACAGAGATTGCAGCTGTGACCGGTGCCAGCACAGCTACAATCAGCAGGGTAAAGCGGTGTCTGAATTATGGGGCAGATGGGTATCGCCTTGTATTGGAGCGTTTAAAAGCAAAAGAATGACTTACAGAGGCTAATCTGGTGACAGGTGTGGGAGCGTTGCTTCCTCATCTGTTTTTTTGTGTCCAAAAGCGGCTGAAGCATGGATGATGATGTGTTGCATCATTTAAGGGGTGCGGCCGTACAACAAGTGTATCATCTCTTTTCCCCGATAGTGTTTTGTAAACTGATCGATGACTTGCATGCCGAGTTTTTCCGCCAATTTGCGGGATGCTGTATTTTCCGGACGGATTTGTGCAGTCAGCAGGGGAAGGCGGAGTTGTTGAAAACCATAATCCATGCAGGCTGTAGCGCTCTCTAAGGCGTAGCCTTTATGCCAGCAATCTTTACGAAAAATATAACCGATACCGGTGTATGGTTTTCCGTTGGCGGTTTCGGCTAAAATACCGCAGACTCCGATTAACAACTGGCTTTCTTTTTCCATTACTGCCCAGTAGCTGTAGCCGTCTCTTTGGTATCGCAGCAGATTTTGTTGCAGCCAGTTGTCCACTTCTTCTTGTGAAAAGCCGTGTTCCCAGGCATACATGACCTGTTCATCCTGCAAAAACACAGCGATAGCATCTCTGTCGTCCTGCTGCAGTTGGCGTAAGTAGAGCCGGGGTGTTTCTAGTAATATATTCATGACTTGCTACTCCTTTTCCGATTTTTTATTTTACTTTGTCTGATATGAATTTGTACAATGAATTAAAATGAAGATATCGTACAGAATTAAAAATTATCGATGAGAAAAGCCAAAGAGAGGGGAGAAGGGAAAATTATTTTGCAGTTATTTAATAGATTCATTTTAGCGTGTAGATTAGCGATACAACAAAAAAAGAACGCCACATAAGCGTTCTTTTTTCAAGCCGGTGATGGGACTCGAACCCGCGACCTGCTGATTACAAATCAGCTGCTCTGCCAATTGAG
>USPE01000288.1 GCA_900556545.1 uncultured Peptococcaceae bacterium
TCTCTTTTGTTAATTATATGCTATCACAAAGCCTGTTATCCGTCAAGTCAGCCCCACAGCAAATATTCGATATTTCCTTCAGGCCCTTTGACAGGAGAATAATCCAGGCCCCATACAGTTAAACCAATCTCCTGACAAACCTGCAGAATTTTTTCAATTACTTCCTGATGCACTGCCGGGTCACGCACAACGCCTTTCTTTCCTACTTTTTCCCTTCCTGCTTCAAACTGAGGCTTAATCAAAGCCAGCACATGTCCGTTTTCTTTTAAAAATGTCATGGCTGGAGGTAAAATTTTGTCCAACGAAATAAAAGACACATCTGTCGTTACCACATCAACCAGCTCGCCTAAACTATCCGCTTCCAGATAGCGGGCATTGGTTTTTTCCATATTGATGACACGGTCATCGGTGCGCAGCTTCCAGTCTAATTGATTATACCCTACATCAACGGCAAATACCTTTACTGCACCATTTTGCAGCGCACAGTCAACAAACCCGCCTGTAGAGGCACCAATATCGGCCACAACCTTATCATGCAAATCCACAGGAAACACCTGCAAGGCCTTTTCCAGCTTCAGGCCGCCGCGGCTTACATAGGGAATATCCTGCCCCAACAGTCGAATTGGCAATTCGGGATTAATTTCTGTTCCGGCTTTGTCTATTTTTTTATTGTCCACCAACACTTTACCGGCCATAATTAACGCTTTGGCTTTTTCTCGGCTGGCTGCCATACCTTTTTCTACTAATACAACATCTAATCTCTGTTTTGCCATATCACTTTTTACACCTGCTCTTTTTCCATATGCTGCCGAATGGCTTCGACAATATGCGCTGCATCCAGTCCGGATAATTGCTTCAGCAATTCGGTTTTTCCATGGGGAACAAAGTCATCGCCAATCCCAATACGCAATAATTTGCTGCTATCCATATCGCAATGATTGGCCAGCTCCAATACCGCCGAGCCAAATCCGCCTGCCAGCGCATGCTCTTCCATGGTTACAACAACCTGACTTTGCTCCAGACAGGAAACAATTAATTCCTCATCCAACGGCTTTATAAATCGGGCATTGACAATGGTTGCTGCAATCCCCATAGTTTGCTGCAACAGCTCCGCCACCTGTCCGGCCACTTCCACCATACTGCCCAATGCCAGCAGCGTAACCTGAGACCCCTGCTGCAAGATTTCTGCTTTTCCCACAGGCAAAATTTCCAATGTTTCATCCAACGGCACACCCAAACCAGCGCCCCGCGGATAGCGGATTGACACCGGACATTGATAGGACAGCGCAGAGTACAGCATATGCCGCAACTCATTTTCATCTTTCGGCGCCATGCAAATCAAACCGGGAATATGACGCAAATACGCAATATCAAAAATACCGTGATGGGTTGGACCGTCATCACCTACAATACCGGCGCGGTCCAGGCAAAATACCACCGGCGCTTTCTGCAAAGCAACATCATGCAAAATCTGATCATAAGCCCGCTGTAAAAAGGTAGAATAAATAGCTACCACCGGCTTAAAGCCTTCTAACGCCATAGCAGCTGCCATAGTCACTGCATGTTCTTCTGCAATCCCCACATCAATGGTCCGCTCTGGAAATTGCTTCTGAAAAATATTAATTCCAGTCCCTTTCCCCATAGCTGCTGTAATACCGACAATTCGATTATCCTGCTCCCCTAACGCAGCCAATGTTTTTCCGAATACCGATGTATAACTGGGAGCAGACGCTTTTTGCTTCAGCTGCCCGGTTTGAACATCAAATGCACCTACACCATGGAACAAATCCGGATTTTTTTCAGCAGGACCATAGCCCTTTCCCTTTTGGGTAACTACATGCACCAATACCGGATGACTGGTATCTTTTACATTATCTAATACCGTCAGCAAAGCGGACAAATCATGTCCGTTGACTGGACCATAATATTTGAATCCAAATTCCTCAAATAAAACACCGGGCACCAATAAATATTTAAAAGAATCCTTAAGCTTATCGGCAGCTTTGAACATTTTATCGCCAATGGCCGGAATTTTTTTCAGTAACTCTTCTACATCCTCCTTACTTTTTGTATAAGAAGGATTGCTGCGGACGCGGCTTAAATATTCAGCCATAGCACCCACATTGGGATCTATGGACATCTCATTATCGTTCAGAATTACAATCAGATTGCTGTTCATATGTCCGGCATTTTCCAATGCTTCAAAAGCCATACCGCCGGTCATGGCGCCATCGCCGATCACCGCAATCACATTATGCTTTTCATTACGCAAATCCCGCGCTTTGGCCAGCCCTGCCGCAGCCGAAATGGAAGTGCTGCTGTGCCCTGCGCCAAAGGCATCATGCACACTTTCACTGCGTTTCGGAAAACCAGACAACCCGCCGTAAGTACGAATGGTAGAAAATTGCTCATAACGCCCCGTCAACAATTTATGCACATAAGCCTGATGACCCACATCCCAAACAATCTTATCCTTCGGTGTATGAAACACAACATGCAGCGCAATTGTCAACTCTACCACACCCAGATTGGGAGCCAAATGTCCCCCGTTCTGAGAAACAACCTCAATAATTTCGTTACGAATTTCCTGTGCCAGATTTTTTAACTCCGCAACCTTCATTTTTTTTATGCTGTCTGGATTTTTTATATGTTGTAAATACTGCATATGACTCACCTTCTCTATCTCGCCTATACAAATACGCCAACTGCAATGCCCAAGACCATGCCTGCCGCGACTTCTACGGGCGTATGTCCTAAAAGTTCTTTCAGTTTTTCCTGATCCAAATGGTTATCCCGATAAAGATCCAATACAATTTTGTTCAGCAGTTCTGCCTGCCGGCCAGCTTCCCGGCGCACATTGGCTGCATCCGTAGCGGAGTACGGACTGCCGTCCACCGGGTTGATGGGGATCAGATTTACATGAGCACCCATGCCCCGGATCAGGTCTGCCAGCTGCTTTGCGCAGATATCAGAATCATTGACACCGCGCACCATGGAATATTCAAA
>USPE01000289.1 GCA_900556545.1 uncultured Peptococcaceae bacterium
TATAGGTAAATTTTGTATAAAATAATGTTTCAAGAAAGAGAGGATTATGATATAATATAGAATGCTGTGAGAATAAATATTTTCTGCGGAGCTGATCCGTAGAATCCACAAAAAGCTGAGGAGGTTTTATTTCGTGGCGTTTGAATTTTTAAGAAGTTATATTGAGAATAATGATACAAAAAAGGATATAAAAAAGCTTGAGAAGGTTGTAAGCAAAATTAATGGTTTTACCGAAGCAATCGGTAAATTGTCTGACGAGCAGCTGCAGGCAAAAACCGATGAATTTAAAGGACGTCTGGCCAAAGGCGAAACCTTGGACGATTTGCTGCCGGAAGCTTATGCTGTTGTGCGGGAAGCGTCTACCCGTGTGCTGGGTATGCGTCATTTTGATGTACAGCTGATGGGCGGTATTATTCTGCATCAGGGACGTATTGCCGAAATGAAAACAGGGGAAGGGAAAACTCTGGTGGCAACCTTGCCTGTTTATCTGAATGCGTTGACTGGCAAAGGGGTACATGTTATCACTGTCAATGATTACCTGGCTACCCGTGACAGTGAGCAGATGGGCAAGTTATACAACTTTTTGGGCTTGAGTGTGGGCTTGATTGTTCATGGTCTGGATTTTAATCAGAGAAAAGATGCTTATAATGCTGATATTACCTATGGCACCAATAATGAATATGGGTTTGATTATCTGCGTGATAACATGGTTATGCGTCCGGAAAACATGGTGCAGCGGGAATTGAACTATGCGCTGGTGGACGAAGTGGACAGTATCCTGATTGACGAAGCCAGAACACCGTTGATTATTTCCGGCGCAGCTGATAAACCAAAAGATTATTATACAATGGTGGCTAAAATTATTCCTCGTTTGCGTGCAGAGCAGGATTATACTGTGGATGAAAAAGCCAAAAATGTGGTATTGACCGAAGAAGGAGTTACCCATGTGGAACAGATGCTGGGGATTGAAAATCTGGCGGATGAATCCAATATGGAATTGGCTCACCATGTGAATCAGGGTTTGCGTGCCCATGTTATTATGAAGCGGGACAGAGATTATGTAGTAAAAGATGATCAGGTTATCATTGTTGATGAATTTACCGGCCGTTTGATGTTTGGCCGCCGTTACAGCGAAGGTTTGCATCAGGCGATTGAAGCCAAAGAAGGCGTAAAAATCGAAAAAGAATCACAGACGTTGGCAACCATCACATTCCAGAACTATTTCCGTATGTATAACAAATTGGCTGGGATGACCGGTACTGCAAAAACAGAAGAAGATGAATTCCGCAGTATCTATGGCATGGATGTTGTTATTATTCCAACTAACAAACCGGTTGTTCGTGAAGACCGTCCCGATGTGGTTTACCGCACCCAGATGGGCAAATACAAAGCCATTGTGGAAAAAGTGGTGGAACGCTACGAAGCCGGACAGCCTGTGCTGGTGGGTACAGTTTCTATTCAGATTTCCGAATTGATCAGCGAACTGTTAAAACGCCGCGGGGTGCCTCATCAGGTATTGAATGCCAAATATCACGAAAAAGAAGCCGAAATTGTAGCGCAGGCCGGTCAGTTAAAAACTGTGACCATTGCTACCAATATGGCCGGTCGTGGTACTGACATTGTGTTGGGGGAAGGCGTAAAAGAACTGGGCGGCTTATACATTATCGGTACAGAGCGGCATGAAGCACGCCGGATCGATAACCAGTTGCGTGGCCGTAGCGGTCGTCAGGGCGACCCTGGTTTTACCCAGTTTTATATCTCACTGGAAGATGATTTGATGCGTCGCTTTGGTGCTGATAATATCACAGGTTTGATGGATAAAATCGGTATGGATGATGATATGCCCATCGAAAATAAAATGATTTCCAAGAGCATTGAAACGGCACAGAAACGGGTGGAAGCGCGTAACTTTGAAATCCGGAAAAATGTGCTGGAATATGACAATGTTATGAATAAACAGAGAGAAGTTATCTATGGTCAGCGTCGGCAGGTACTGATGGGTGATAATATGAGCGCCAGCATTCAGGGTATGGTGGAATCTATCGCTTCTGATGTTTTAGAAGAAGTTGCTGCTGCCGGTAAGTATCCGGAAGAATGGGATTTGGACTTGCTGCAGCAGCGTATGAATGAAGCGTTCGCTCTGCCGGAACCTTTGGATAGAGATGCTATTCTTAAAATGGAAAAAGATGAAGTTGCAACATATCTGCGGGAATTGGCTCTTAATCGGTATCAGCAGCGGGAGGCCGAACTGGGCTCTGAGCAATTCCATGAAATTGAGCGGCTTATTCTGCTGAAAAATGTTGACTTAAAATGGATGGAGCATCTGGATGCTATGGATCAGCTGCGTCAAGGTATCAATTTGCGGGCTTATGCGCAGCGCAATCCTGTAGATGAATATAAAAATGAAGCCTTTGACATGTTCCAGCAGATGATTTCTGAAATTCAATATGAAACCATCCGTCTGATGTATCGTGTGACCATTGTGGAAAAACCAAAGGAACCAACAGAGCGAACAGATATTTTAAACGCATCCCATGGTGAAGAAGCTGCAGTAAAACAGCCGAAAGTGAACAAAGAGAAAGTGGGACGGAATGATTTGTGTCCTTGTGGGAGTGGGAAGAAGTATAAGCATTGCTGCGGCAAATAAAATGGCTGGTCTTTTTTGTGCCTGACGTCGTTGTTTTGCTGACAGCGTCGCGTACCATTTTACAGCAAACGGATATAAGTTATTTTTACTATGATTGCACAGGCGCGCATTGCGTGCCTGTGTTTTTGATAGATTATTCTTAAAGGATGTGATTTTTGTGGATTTTGAAATTAAAAAACAGCTGGAAGCAGCCAGAAAAATTCTCGAAGATTTGAGGGAGTCTCTTTGACTTTGCTGGTCGTGAAGCGCAGATTGCAGAATTGGAACAACAGGTAGCGGAACCAAATTTTTGGGATAATCCTGA
>USPE01000290.1 GCA_900556545.1 uncultured Peptococcaceae bacterium
CCGCCAATAAAATCGGTACTTATACAGTGGCGGTGTTAGCCAAAGAGCATCACATTCCCTTTTATGTGGCAGCGCCCATGTCTACCATTGACTTTGCCATTGAAAACGGCAGCCGGATTCCCATTGAGGAACGGAATGAGACAGAGATACGCTATTTTAACGGAAAACAAATTATCCCCGATGGCGCAGCGGTGTTTAATCCCGCTTTTGATGTGACACCGGAGCGGTATATCACTGCCATTATCACAGAAAAAGGCGTTGCCTTTCCGCCTTTTCGGGAAAGTCTGGCTGCCTTGCGAAACGGCCAAAAAACGCTGCCCTGTAATGCACGCAGTTTGCAGCAGCAAGTGGTGAAGGCCGCTCAGCGCATGGCGCAGGATGGATTAAGCAGCGGCAGCTTCGGCAATGTGAGCATAGCAGACCGGCAGCAGGATATTCTGGCAATTACCCCGTCCGGTGTGCTGTATGATGCCATGGAGGCGGAAGATATCTGCCTGCTCCATTTGGACGGCAGTGAGATAGCAGGGGTAGAGAACCGTTACAAGCCTTCTTCCGAATTGCCCATGCATTGTGCCGTTTATCAGCAGCGGCAAGATGTGCAGGCCATTATGCATACCCATGCTGCCTATTGCACCGCCTTTGCTTCCAGTGGAAAACGGTTGGGGCCGGTGATTGGCGAACTGGGCATGATTTCCCCCGGCGCAGTGCCGCAGGTGGATTATTTCCCTCCCGGCAGCGATGCATTGGCGCAGCAGACTGCCCAGGCGCTGCAGAAGGCAAATGGCTGCCTGTTGGCCAATCACGGAGCAGTGACAGCGGCTAATACCATGGAACGGGCCTATATGCTGGCGCAGATTTTGGAGGATGGTGCCAGAGCAGCAATTTTGGCGGCGCAGCTGGGCGAAGTGGAATATATTCCCATGGAGGAAAGCTGTAAGCTGTTTGAAAAAATGAAAAACTACGGGCAATAGCACCTGTTTTTGCTGTATTTCATATGCTGTAACAGACAGTGAGGTGAGAGCAGCATGACATGTCGTGCCATTTATACCATACGCAATCTTTGTCCGGCAGAGCAAAGACTAATACGGGAAACCATGCTGGAAATGAAGCAGCGCATTTTTTTGCAGCAGCTGCAGGATGGGTTCCCTACCTTTCGCCATTATGGCCTGGACTTAGGTGACGGAACCGTTGTTCATTTTCGCGGCAAGCTGGAATATATCCATGCCAACGCCTGGATACAGCGCACCAGCCGTGCCGAATTCTGCAGGGGCGGGCGCATTTGCAGAGCCTGCGAGGTGCGGTTTGCCTTTCCGCCGGAGGAAGTGGCGCAGCGGGCCCTGAGCCAGGTTGGCTGTAATTTTGGCGGCTATAACTTTTTATGCAACAATTGTGAGCATTTTGTAAACTGGTGCGCCTGCGGACGGCGCATATCCCGCCAGGTAATGATGCGGGAAGAATCGTGGGAGGATTTATAGTTGAAGATTTTATTTGTAGGAGATATTACAGGCACTGCCGGGTTGGAAAAAGCCCGGCAGGAATTGGGCCGTTTGCGGCGGCAGCATCAGGCCGATCTGGTGATTGTCAACGGAGAAAATGCCGCAGAACGCAACGGCATTACCGAGCAGCAGTTTCGGGACCTGCGCTTTGCAGGGGCCGATGTGATTACCATGGGCAATCACACCTGGGCCAACAGCGAGATTTATCATTTTATTGATCGGGAAGAAGCCCTTATCCGGCCTTTTAATTATCCGGCAGGCACACCGGGCCGCGGTTATACCATTGTAGATTTGGGCCGAACCAGAGTGGCGGTTATCAATCTTTTGGGTAATGTATTTGTCAGCACCTTGCCGTCGCCGTTTACCATGATTGACGATTTGCTGCAAGACTTGCAGCAGCAGGGCATTCGCCATATCATCATTGATTTTCACGGGGAAGCCACCTCGGAAAAAATAGCCTTTGCCCATTATGTAGACGGACGGGCCAGCGCAGTGCTGGGCACCCATACCCATGTGCAGACCGCCGATGAATGCATTTATCCAAAGGGTACAGCCTATATCAGCGATGTGGGGATGACCGGGGCGGTGGATTCGGTGCTGGGTGTCAAAACCAATTTGTCGGTGCAGCAATTTGTGACCCAGATACCGGTGCGGTTTGAACATGCCGACGGCAGAGCCTGTTTGTGCGCTGTGGTGGTAGCGCTGAACGATAAAACAGGAAAAGCCGAACAAATTTCACGGATTCAGCTTACCGATACACAAAAATAAGAACAACTGGAAAATTTATGAAAAAAAGTTTCTTCCAGAAAAAGGAATATGATATAGATTGTTGAATATAGATGATATAGCATTCTAAATAATTCTATTTTATTTCAATTTTTCAGGAGGTAACTTTTATGGAAGTATTAAAAGTTTCAGCAAAATCGAATCCAAATTCTGTGGCAGGTGCTTTGGCCGGTGTTATTCGTGAACGGGGCTGTGCAGAAATGCAGGCCATCGGTGCCGGCGCACTGAATCAGGCAGTAAAAGCAGTTGCAATAGCGCGAGGATTTGTAGCGCCCAGCGGAGTCGACTTGATTTGCATACCGGCATTTACCGATATTCTCATTGATGAGGAAGAACGCACCGCCATTAAAATTATTGTGGAGCCTCGTTAAGCAGGATTCTGAATTGCTACCCACTTTTTTCTTTATATAACAGAAAAGACTGTTGTATGGGTGTCATTTTTTGCAAGATGACACTGCATACAGCAGTCTTTTTTGTATCTCTGTGATTATTTTTTTGTTTGTAATTTTTTATTTAGAACTGTAACTTTTATTTTTGCTTGCAATTTGATTTTGAACTATCATAAGCCATCATCGTTTATTCAGCTGCCAGCACCAGTGTGTGCACAGCGGCACCCGGTCTGACGCCCCAGCCTTCGGCATAT
>USPE01000291.1 GCA_900556545.1 uncultured Peptococcaceae bacterium
ACCAGCATTCTCAAGAAGTGCCTTAACATTCTCCATCACCTGCTTTGCCTGCTCAGCAACAGTTGTGCCAACCATTTCGCCAGTAGCAGGATTAAGTCCAATCTGACCAGAGCAGAAAAGAAGATTTCCTGTCTTTACAGCCTGACTATATGGGCCAACTGCTGCTGGTGCCTTATCTGTATGCATGATTTCCATAATAAAAAACCTCCTAAAAATTTAAAATGATTAAGCCTGCTCTTTCACACTTTTAAAACAATCAAATATTTTTTGCGGCCTATCGATAAATTCATACTTTCTAGCATCACGAATTAGTACCGCTATCAGCCTTTCAGCAAAACCTCTGCCCACTGTTCTTCTTTAAAGCCCACCAGCACTGTGTCGCCGTCAATCAGCAGCGGACGCTTTACCAGCATACCATCGCTGGCCAGCAGGGCAATCTGTTCCTCCGAGCTCATAGTTGGCAGTTTGTCTTTTAAACCCAGCTCCTTATACTTCATGCCGCTGGTGTTAAAAAATTTTTTCACCGGTAAACCGCTGCGTTTAATCCAAAACACCAATTCATCAGCCTTAGGATTTTCTTCCACAATATGACGGCTTACAAATTCCACATCATTTGCCTCTAACCATTTTTTGGCTTTCTGACAGGTACTGCATTTTGGATACTGCACAAATAAATACATGGGACTCATCCTTTCCGTGTTATACAAATATAATCATAATAAAATATACTTCTTCCTTCCTCATATAATAACCCATATATCATTACAAGTAAAATGAGTTTTATCAGAAATGTTGAAGCAGCCTGCAACTCAGCATCGTTTTTCTATCAAAACCATACATAAAGTGAATCAAAAAGAGCCTGCCGCAATGATACGACAAGCTCTTGTAAATCATTTATTTAATTTGCAATACAATTAGTCATCCAACTGCAGCACTGCCATGAAGGCTTCCTGTGGAATTTCTACACGGCCCACCTGCTTCATGCGCTTTTTCCCTTCCTTCTGTTTTTCCAACAGCTTGCGTTTACGGGAAATATCGCCGCCGTAACATTTATCCAGCACGCTTTTGCGTAATGCTTTTACCGTTTCACGGGCAATAATTTTGTTACCGATAGCAGCCTGAATTGGAACTTCAAACATCTGACGAGGAATGATGCCCCGCAGTTTTTCTACCAACAACCGACCGTGAGCATAGGCTTTATCGCGGTGTACAATGCAGGACAGCGCGTCCACCAACTCGCCATTGACTAAAATGTCCAGTTTGGCCAGCTTGGATTCCCGATAGCCAATCATTTCATAATCCAGCGACGCATATCCTTTGGTCTGGGTTTTCAGCTGATCAAAGAAGTCATACACAATTTCACTCAATGGTAATTCATATTTGATATTTACCCGAGTTTCGGTCATATATTCCATATTGGTGAACGTACCCCGTTTGTCCTGAGAAATCTTCATAACTGCGCCTACATAGTCGGTGGGCACCATAATACTTGCTTCCACATAAGGCTCCTCGATTTTTTCAATGCTGGACGGGTCCGGCATCTGGGCAGGGTTATCAATCTGAATTACAGTGCCGTCAGTCTTGGTAATCTGATAGATAACGCTGGGCGCGGTAGTAATCAAATCCAGATTATATTCCCGTTCCAGCCGTTCCTGAATAATCTCCATGTGCAGCAGGCCCAAAAATCCGCAGCGGAATCCAAAACCCAATGCAGATGAGGTTTCCGGTTCAAAAATCAACGCTGCATCGTTCAGACGCAGTTTTTCCAGCGCATCCCGCAGCTCGGTATACTGATTGTTTTCTACCGGATACAGCCCGCAGTACACCATCGGCGTAGCCTTGCGATAACCGGGCAGCGGCGCATCGGCAGGATTGTCCGCATCGGTGATGGTATCCCCCACTTCGGTGTCGGTCACGTTCTTGATGCTGGCTGCCACGTAGCCAACCTCGCCGGGCAGCAGCTGCTTCACCTGTTTCATAGACGGCGCAAATACGCCAACTTCCGTTACTTCAAATTCTTTGCCTTTGTTCATCATGCGGATGGTCATGTCATTACGCAATGTACCTTCCACCACGCGCACATAAGACAATGCACCGCGGTATGCATCATACAAAGAATCATAGATTAATGCCTGCAGCGGTTTATCGGCATCGCCTTTTGGCGCCGGCACTTTTTGCACAATGGCTTCCAGAATTTCCTTGATGCCAATCCCCTCTTTGGCAGAGCACAAGATGGCTTCACTGGCATCCAGACCAATCACATCTTCAATTTCCTGCCGCACCCGTTCCGGATCGGCACTGGGCAGGTCAATTTTATTGATAACCGGAATAATTTCCAAATCATTTTCCAGCGCCAGATACACATTGGCCAAGGTCTGCGCCTCAATACCCTGTGCTGCGTCCACCACCAGAATAGCCCCTTCACAGGCAGCTAAGCTGCGGGATACTTCATAGGTAAAGTCCACATGACCGGGGGTGTCAATCAAATTGATAATATACTCGTTGCCGTCATCGGCTTTGTAATTCAGCCGCACCGACTGCAGCTTGATGGTGATTCCCCGTTCCCGTTCCAAATCCATATTATCCAACACCTGATCTACCATTTCCCGCTTGCTCAACGCACCGGTGTACTCTAAGATACGGTCAGCCAGGGTGGATTTTCCATGGTCAATATGGGCAATAATACAAAAATTACGGATTCGTTCCTGCATAGTTTTTCCTCCTCTATTGTCCTGCAATACACATCACCATACACGCCGCTTTCACATATCCGCTGATCTGTATTGATGTTTCGTTTCAAAATTACCGTAAATCATATTATATCGTTTTTTTGCAGCAACTGCAACGCAAAACTGCAGAAAAGCACGCCAAACGCATGAACTCCAAAAATTACCAAAGAATAAAGATGCAAATAAAAA
>USPE01000292.1 GCA_900556545.1 uncultured Peptococcaceae bacterium
CCGCAAGAGGATAAGTAATAGCTAATAACAACACGATTTGCCAATCCATATATTTACTCCAAGCTTGTCCCATTTCAATCAAACTCTTACCTTGAAATGAAATAACTGCCAGAACAATTAAACCAAGACAACTAACTCCGGCAACCCCCAAACTATTCAAGGTTGCTGCACCAGGCATAGTAGGCCATAGTGCTGGCATTACTAATGCAAGAGTATAAACAATCATAACTACAAAACCAGCTTTTGCTTCTTTTGTTATTTCTTCGTTTTTTATTTCTTCTACAATCTCATCAGGTAAAACAAATTTAGCTGCATCTAAACGGAAGATAAATTTTCCTACCAATGTCATTACTATCGTCAATGTACCTGTTGTTGCGACACAAATAATAATAAACGGTATTAACGGAAAAGTAGTCCCCATTGCTTCTACGAAATAACTTGAAAAGATTATTGCACTTGCTCGAAATGGCACAGCAAAAATTCCATTAAATCCTGTAACAACAATCATTAAAACCATAAAAGTAATCAATTTATCACCACGAGGAATATTGTTTTTTTCAGCAATTTGGAAAATAACACCCCATAGTAAGAATATCATTGCCATATGAATCGCTAACATCCCTGAAATATAGGAAATAAAGAGTATCCCAATAACTAACAACCATGGACTTTTTCTTAAGATTTTTTTACATAATAACCAATTTGCAACAACTTTCGTAACTCCAACTGCACTAAGTGCACCGGCAAATACAAGTGCTACTATTGTCACAACCAAATTAACATTTCCTAAACCTGCTGCCAATGCTTTTGTGGTTGGCATGAGTCCTAACAATAATGCTGCAAAACCATAAACACTTGGAATAATAAGATCGAATGCAATCCAGCCATACAAAACAGCAACAAACACACCTAATGTTTTCATCCCCTGTGGGGTAATTCCGCTAATAGGCGGTGCGAATGCGATAAGAAATGTCAAGGCAACCATAATAGTAAAATGTATATATTTTGTCTTAGTCATAGCCAATCCTCCTCACCTTATACAAGCATTATCTAAATCAAGAAGCTTTGCGATATAACCTTATTCACTTTTATATGTCGCAAAGCTTCCCTTATTAAAGCATTAATTAATCAACGTAATCTTCTAATATTTGATATACTACTGCACCTTCACATTGTTTTGGCATTCTAACACCCAGCATATGGGCTACTGTTGGTGTCATATCTGCTTGACGAATAATGCGTTCAGACTTATATCCTTGTTTTAAACCTTTACCTGCTGCGATAAAGATTGGACATACAGATGTATCATTATATCCTTCTACCATTGGAAGTGCATCACCATGCAAACGGTTTACCCCTTCTTCTAACCAGTATAATACATCTCCACATTCAGAACCGCCTGTACCTAATACCATAGCATCTTTATTACGCATAGCCACAGCAATAACACGCTTGCCATTTAATCTGTAGTTATATAATCCATCAATAATTTCACGTTCTAATTCATATTTATCTACCATGTCCACAATACCAGTTGGATATTTATCTTTCAAATTAATATAAATTTGACCACCACGAGTTGCAACTGCTTTTGTTTTTTCCCAGTCAATTTCTTTTAGATCATTACCATTTTCATCTTTTTTCAAGGTAGTGAAACCTAATTCTTGCATAACCTTTACATTACAGCCAAATGCATCACCGATTAATGGTTTCTCTTCTTCTTCCGGTGTTAATAAACCATGGTCAGAAAAAATCATTACAGTCCAATCTTCATCTAAATAATGTAAAAATTCACCCAAATAACGGTCTGTTTGTTCATATATTTGTTCTATAGCATCTTGATAACCTTTTTCTTCCATTTTTCCCATAATTGGACGATTTTTACCAAAATACCAGAATAAATGCCCCATAGCATCCACATTATGAATATGACTAAATACCACCTGATACTTATTCTCATCAATCAAATAGTTCAAAGCCTTTGCTTGCCACTGTGCTGCAACGTCCCAAGTTGGAATAATGATTCGATTCACCAACTCTAGATCTGTCCCACCTGCTGTTGGATTAGGTGCAATATGACCTACATTTTCTACAATTTGTTTATGCAAACTTTTTGGATGAAATAAGTGATCATGATTAATATCTATTGCCCTTGACAACCATAACCGAACATAACTGCCATCTTCGGCGAGATCCATCAATAACATATTACGACTTGCTGTTACATATTCATCATTCCAAATCATATCGTCGACAACATCGGCTACATATTCATCTTTTTTTATTACAACAATCGGATCTACATCTTTTTTACTATGATAGTAAGCAATTCTATCATAGCTTCCTTCTTCGTTCTTTAGAATCAAACATGGCCGACGAACCAACCCCTTAGATGTTACCACATAAAATTCTTTTGCGCCTACCGGCGCGTCTGCCCAGCCTGTTGCATCTTTAATTGGAGAATTACATAAATCCATTTTTGCTGCATCAATACCATCTTCACCATCAGACTGTTTCAAAATGATATTACGCATACTCATAGAACCACCTAAAAGGCTACTTGAATCAAATGTGTCTTCTATTTCCGGTAAATCTTCAATCACACATCCAGCACCTGTATTGTTTACTGCTGCCGGTTTATATGATACTTCCTTGATTGTATCTTTTGCCAATACGATTTTTTCCATATCAACACGAGCGACACCACCATTAACCATACTTGGTTGGGTACCATCAATAACATGCAAATTTGGGCTATCACTGGTTGGAGGCCAACTGGAACCTGGCCAGTGCCATACTAATGTTTTCATGCCCGCTTCTGCTGTTACATTCCATAATGCCTCTGCTTTACATAAACGAGAATCCAAATTGTACCCTGCTGTATCTAAATGAACAGGATCTTGTCTCCAGA
>USPE01000293.1 GCA_900556545.1 uncultured Peptococcaceae bacterium
CGGGTCGTGCCTTAAATCATGGCACCAAGCATCCAATCACCATGGTCATTGAAGAAGCCAAACAGATTTTTCTGGGGTTGGGCTTTGAAGTAGCGGAAGGACCTGAAATTGAAAGCGATTATTATAACTTTGAAGCATTGAACCTGCCAAAGGATCATCCGGCGCGGGATATGCAGGATACTTTCTATATCAATCCGGAAATCGTGCTGCGCACCCAGACATCCGGTGTACAGGTACACACCATGGAAGCCAAAGAAGGCGCGCTGCCGATCAAAGTTATCTGCCCGGGTAAAGTATACCGGAAAGATGATGATGCCACCCATTCTCCTATGTTTCATCAGATTGAAGGTCTGCTGGTAGATAAAAATATCCGCATGAGCGACCTGAATGGTCTGCTGCTGTCCTTCTGTCAGGAGATGTTCGGCAAGGATACACGGATTCGTCTGCGTCCAAGCTATTTCCCGTTCACTGAGCCAAGTGTAGAAGTGGATATCTCCTGCTGTATGTGTCATGGAGAAGGCTGCCGGATGTGCTCTAACACCGGTTGGCTGGAAATTCTGGGCGCCGGTATGGTACATCCAAATGTGCTGCGGGCCGGCGGCTATGATCCGGAACAGGTTAGCGGTTTTGCCTTTGGTTTAGGGGTAGAACGTATCGCTATGCTAAAATACGGAATCAACGATTTGCGTCTGATGTATGAAAATGATTTGCGTTTTCTGCGTCAATTTTAAGGGGAGGTAGAAGTAATGCAGGTTTCTTATAATTGGTTAAAAGAGTATGTAGATATTGATTTAACTGCCGATGAACTGGCAGAAGTGATGACAAGAGCCGGTGTGGCTGTAGAGCATGTCATTCCCACCAATAAAGGGGTCAGCAGTGTGGTAGCAGCGCTGGTGCTGGACAAAACACCGGTGCCGGATACCCATCTGAATCTGTGCCATGTTACCACTGACGGCGAAAACAACATTCAAGTTGTCTGCGGCGCTGCCAATGTAGATGCCGGTCAGAAAATTCCATTCGCTATGGTAGGCGCTGAACTGCCGGGCGGTTTAAAAATCAAAAAAGCCAAGCTGCGCGGTGTGGAATCCAACGGGATGATTTGTTCCTCCAAAGAACTGGGCATTGATCCAGAACAAATTCCGCCGGAACAGAAAGAAGGTATTCTGGTATTGCCGGAGGACACTGTGCTGGGAACGCCTATCACTGAAATTATGGGCTTAGATGATTACATTTTGGAACTGGATTTGACACCAAACCGTTCTGATTGCCTGAGTGTATTAAATATTGCCCAGGAAATCGGCGCATTGCTGGGCAAAGAAGTAAGATTGCCTCAGCCGAAATTTATTGCAGACAATGATGATGTGAATCAGCTGATGACTGTGGAAATTGCAGCGCCGGAATTATGTCATCGGTATGCCGGTAAAATGATTCGCGGTGTAAAAATTCAGCCATCTCCTTTCTGGCTGCAGCATCGTTTGCAATGCGCTGGTATGCGTCCTATCAACAATATTGTGGACGTAACCAACTATGTGATGATGGAATATGGACAACCGCTGCACGCTTTTGATTATCATGAACTGGCCGACCACAAAATCAATGTGCGCAAAGCTGCTGTTGACGAAGAAATTGTGACTTTAGACAGTCAGAAACGTACATTGACCGATGAAATGCTGCTGATTTGCGACGGTGCCAGAGCGGTTGCAGTGGCTGGTGTTATGGGCGGTGAAAATACCGAAGTAACCGACCAGACTACCGATGTATTTATTGAATCTGCTTATTTCAATGCCACATCGGTACGTCGTACTTCTACCAAATTGGGGCTGCGTTCTGAAGCTTCTATCCGTTTTGAAAAAGGTATCAATCTGGACACTGTGCTGACTGCGGCAGAACGGGCTGCTCAATTGATGCAGCTGACCGGCGGCGGTGTGGTAGTGGGTGGTGCCATTGACAATTATCCAACCAAGCATGAACCTGTAACCATCACCTTGCAGCTGGCAAAAGTGAATAATTTGCTGGGTACAGATATTACCGATGCCCGCATCAAAGAAATTCTGGAAAGCTTAAACTTCCATATCCTGCAGGATAACGGTACAGCTATCACAGTGGAAGTGCCCGGATATCGTCCTGACTGCTCCATTCCGGAAGATTTGATCGAAGAAGTAGCTCGTGTTTATGGCTATGATGCCATTCCGCAGACCTTGCCTTATGGCGCTTCCAGCCGCGGCAGTCTGACAGCTGCGCAGAAAATTCGTGATAACTTGATTCAGAGTTTGGCCGGTATGGGCTTGCATGAAGTTATGAATTACAGCTTTATCAACAAAAACAATGATGAAAAATTAAATTATCCAGAAGGCGATATCCGCCGCAATAGCATTCCGATTATGAATCCGTTATCCGAGGAACAGGGACATATGCGTACCAGCATTGTGCCGGGATTATTGAATACCGTATTGTTTAATCATAACCGCCGCAATGAAGATGTAGCCATTTTTGAGCTGGGCAAAATTTTCTTGCTGGAAGGGGAACTGACACCACAAACATTGGCCAATGAAAAATGGACATTGGGCATTGCATTAAAAGGAAAAACAACACAGACATGGAGTCATTCCGGTATCGCATATGACTTCTATTATCTGAAAGGGATTGTAGAAGAACTGCTGGCTGATCTGAAGATTGCCGATATCAGCTTTGTACCTTGTAAGGATAACAGCATTTATCATCCGGGCCGCGCTGCTTACTTATATCTGAACGGACAGCAGGCCGGTGTGTTTGGTGAGATCCATCCGGCGATTGCTGACAATTATGGTCTGGAGGATCGTGTTTATGTGGCTGAGCTGGATGTGGATACCATTATTGCAGTAGGCACAGGTGCAATTCCGTTGAAACCGCGGCCCAAATTCCCGGCCTC
>USPE01000294.1 GCA_900556545.1 uncultured Peptococcaceae bacterium
CTTTGCACCAGCGGGGGCATTAACCCAGCCTTTGGCATCTTTGATTGGTAAAGTTGTTTTTACTTCTTCAAAAACTGTCTTAGAAGCACCAGCACCTTCCCCTTCATTTTCATTCATAATCATATTGGTCAAAACTTTTTGTTTTAGGGACATATCTAAGCCATTTTCTTTGCCTGCTTCTTTTTCTACCTCTAAATCGGAAATTACACATCCGGCACCGGATTCATCAGCTTCTTTTTCAGCCATATGTGCTTCTGTGATGGCTGTAGAAGCTTCTATCCACTGTCCCCACTCAGCAGTACCAACTGCAATATTGATATTGGATGGCTGAGTACCGTCAATTACATGTAGATTTGGGCTGTCAGAGGTTGGAGGCCAACTGGAACCTGGCCAATGGAACACTAATGTTTTTTGCCCATTTTCAGCAAATACATTCCACAATGGTTCTGCTTTACAGTTTGATGAGTCAAAAGAATATATTAACGTATCTAATTTAGTTGGATGTGGATTCCAAAAGTCTGTTACACCATGAGTTCCTGCATATGCACCTGTTGCTAGTGTTGTCCACATTGGTGGCGTAATTGTTGGCATAGCGCCTAGCATTACCAAATCTTCTCTGGCAGAACCTTTTTTCATAAATTCAGAAAAATTTGGCATAACACCTTTTTCCATATATTTTCTAGTTAATCTGGGATCTAAACCGTCAACACCTAATACTAAAACTTTATTTCGCATAAAAAATCCTCCCTAAAATTTGTATGAAATATTTTAAAAATTTATCCAACTAGCTGGTTTGTTTCTTATTATTATCATATATGAAACTTATGGGGTGAAAAAGCAGTATAAATATGTTGAAAAATTTTAGCTACAAGTTTTTTTGTGTGGCAAATCTTTTAACTGCTGATACAGTAGATAGTGTAATGTTTTTGCAGAAAATTGGGATACATAAATCCGGTTATGTGTAAAGAATATGACGGCACATCGGGCAATATCTGTTGCAGCGTCCACACGCTGCTCTGGACAGCAGCTGCACGTATTTTTGTCGCTTTGGACTCCGTCCAGCTCCATAAAATACCTTTGCCACAGTCCATCCAGAGGTGGACTTTCTGCAAAGAAATTGCCCTCTTTTTGTATGATGTATGCAGCGGCAATATGTATACAATCGTTATCAGGTGTGTTATAGTGGATAGATAGGAAAGTGTTGTCTGAGAACGTGGATAAAATGATAATGCTGAAAATGAGCAATATGAAAGTATAAGAATAAAAATGACAAAAACAGAGATAAAATAACAGAAACGGAATGGTAGGGATGTTAAAAGCAGGGTAAGGCGCAGAGGAGCGTGGATAACAATGGAGCAGCAGATGGAGCAAAGGACACAGCAGGAAACGCAGCAGCAAACAGGGCAGCAGCTGCAACGGCAGACGCAGCCAATCACACAGGCCGGATTTATGACTGTGGCAGAGGATGGCAGGGTGGTATTGCCGCCAATTAAGATGTATATGGATAATGATACTGGCAATGCCCAGCGGTTTTTAGATGCATATGGTGAACAGGTGCTGTATTGTCCGTTGGAAAAGCGCTGGTATGTATTTGATGATGTGCGGTGGGTGCCGGATACCACCAATCAGGTAGAGCGCATGGCGCGGCAGGCGTTGGAGCAGTCCTATGCCCGGGAGCTGGAATATTATCATGCAGCAGAGCGCAGCGGCATGATGCAGGGGCAGGTGCAAAAGGCCAGCCGCCGACAGCAGGCAGCGGGTAATTTGTCGGGGCTGCGCAGCTGTGTAGGTATGGCAGCGCTGGAGAATACCATTGATCCGTCCCAGTTTGATGCCGACCCCTATTGGCTGAATCTGCCCAATGGGGCGATGAATTTGCGGGAGCTCAAGATTCGCAACCATCATCGGCCGGAGCAGTATTTTACCAAAGTAACCCGCGGTGCCTTTTTATATGACTTGTTTAGCGGCAGGGAGCTGACCGCTGAGCAGGATGGCTTTCCGGCCATTTGTCCTCACTGGTTTCAATTTGTCATGGAATGCTGCATGGGCGATGCCGATTTATATCTTTATTTGCAGCGGGCGGCGGGGTACTCGGCATTGACCGGCGATATTTCGGAGCAGAAGGTGTTTTGTCTGGCAGGGGCAGGGCGTAACGGCAAGTCGCTGTTTATCAATACCATGGCTATGGTGCTGGGTGATTACGCCAGCAAGATTGAAGCATCTGTGTTGTGCCGCAACCGCTATGGTGAGCGGGACAACGACTTGTCCAAGGAATTGTACCGCATTCGCGGCAGCTATCTGGTATACTCCAACGAATTTGGGCAAAACAGTATGCTGAACGAAGCCTTTATCAAAGCTATCACCGACGGCGGCAAAATTTCCTGCCGTCCGCTGTACGGCGCCAGCATTGAATATACGCCAACCTATACCCTGTGGTTCAGCACCAATCATCTGCCCAATCTGCAGGCCATGGATGCGGGCATTCGCCGCCGCATTGAGGTCATTCCCTTTTAGAATCATGTTCCCGAAGAACTGGTAGACCGCAATTTGGCCAGCTATTTTGAAAAGGAAGCCGATGCCATTTTAGTGTGGCTGTTCACCGGCTACTGGGAGTATCTGCAGCAGGGGCTGAATCCGCCGGCAGTGGTGCAGCAGGCCACGGCCCAGTATTTTGCCGAGCAGGATGTATTTGCCCAATTTGTGGAGGAACACTATCAGCAGCATGCAGAAGGTAAACTTTATGCTAAAGAGATCTATCAGGCCTACACCGTCTGGTGCGCAGAGACAGGCCAGCAGAGAGCAAGCCAAGTGGTTTTGAGCAGAGAATTGCAGCGGCTGGGTGTAGAGAAAAGGAAGGATAGGAACGGCATGTATTATACATTGCGAAAAACGTTGTAGGGGATGG
>USPE01000295.1 GCA_900556545.1 uncultured Peptococcaceae bacterium
GGACGGCGCAGATTCAAAAAATCACCGCTGGCGCCAAGATAACTCAGCCGCGCCTCGGTTTCACCGGGCAATATCTCCAGCTCCATCCCCGCTGCTGCTTCAATGGCTTGCTGCACCTGCTCTTTGTTGGCCGCATCCCGCACTGCGCTGGTAGCGGTAATGCGCAGCGACTCTACACCCATAGCCTCGGCCTGCTGCACAAACTGCCGCACAGCATCTACATTGCGCTGTAACGGCTCCGGCTTGATGATGCGCTCTGTACCCATGCCTTCTCCCAAGCGGGTTTCCAGCACTTGCGTAAACTCTATTTTTAAGGTTCCATCCTGTAAAGAACCTACTGCCAGCCGGGTACTGTTGGTACCCATATCAATCACTGCTTTGCGCATGATGTGTGCCTCCTTATCAACATCTATCAACGCTTCTGCTATCCTTTGCCTCTCCCTCCGTGCCTCGTACAGTTTTATGATTTGTCCATCTTAGCCAGACTACGTCTGTCACGATTTGGACAAACAATAAAACAGTTCGTTTCAAGTCGGAATTTTGGCAAAGGATAGCAGGAGCTGTTCTATATAGCATTTCTGTATCCCGGTCCCTGTTGCATTTTGCCCATTCTCATTGGGAATATACAGCAAACACAACAAGTGCGCTTACCCGATGATTCACCCCAATTCACAAATGCAGAAAAAAATTTCTCAGCACCAAACGTCTTATGAGCGCAGGAAAAATTTCGTAGAACAAGGCGGCTTATGGACGCAGGAAATTTTTCGCAGTGCAAGGCGGCTTTTGAAACGGCGATGTGAGGCTATACAAATAGTATGCGAACAAGCCGTTTCAAAAACAACACAGCAATGCGGAAAATTAACAAGTCCACCCCACATAAAAAAGCAGTATGGACCCATAAAACCACCCCCCATACTGCCTGATTCTTAATATCGATTGCCGCTCTTGCGTTTCGAATTCATATTTTTATTCAGAGAAGCCAGCTTTTCATCGCTGTCTTTCATAAAACGAGCCAAACGGTCCTCAAAGGAAACAGTCGGCTGTTTTGGCCGTTCCTTCGCCTGACGAATGGACAAACCAATCTTACCACTGTCATCAACATTAATTACCTTTACTTTGACAACATCTTTTTCCTTTAAAAATTCATTGACATCCTTTACATAGGTGTCTGCAACTTCGGAGATATGAACCAATCCGGTTTCCCCTGTACCAAGCTCGATGAATGCTCCAAATTTTGTAATACCTGTTACGGTGCCCTCCAAAATTTGCCCTTTACTAATGGACATGCGAACAAACTGCCTCCCTAAAAAATTAAATTTATGCCTTTTTCTTTGACATAGAAAACCCAAGAAACACCAACTTTGCTTACTGCGCCGCGTCTGTTTCGATCTGCTGAATTAAAATTTCATCTTCTTTTACCAGTCCCAGCTTTTCGCGGGCAATCTCCTCTATGGCGTCCTCACTGTTCATATATTCCAAATCTGCCTGCAGACTGCTCTGTTCTGCATAGGCTGCTTCCAGCTGCTGCTTCAGATCCCGCTCCTGCATTTTTAAATTTAGAATACTGCCTCCGCCATAAATCAGATGGCAACAAACATAAACTGCCATTAATGTAATCACAGTCCGTTTTACATTTACCTTCTGCCGTTTTTGTTTTGCCATCCGCTCACCGCCTCATGTTTCTTTTTTGTCTGTTCTATTATATAATAAATGATTATGAAATGCTATATTAAGTTGAAAAATTATTTTCATTTTCTATAATATTTTCCTCTTCACAGGCAAATTCCTGCCGCTCCTGGTAAATTTTTTTCCAAAATCGACCACAAGGTTGCAAGATGAAACGATGCAGCATCCGCCAGGGGAATAACAGCAAAATAACGATACAGCTGCTGCAAAATAAAATGCCTTTGGCCAGCCAGATGCAAAGCCGATAACACCAGCGCCGGAATACAAAATGATACAGCCCGCCGCCGATCAGCATCCCAATCACAATATAGTTGCGCAGCAAGCCGCCGTTTACATGCACCAGATACAGCCAAAACAGCACAGCGCACAGCAGACAAAAGAAAAAATCGCCCGCAGTTTTTTTCCAGTAGGACCAATGGCCGCACACTGCCAGCGCCTTTTTTTCATCGGCAGCCAGCATCACAGCCCAGCCAAACAAAACCATCTGCAGCATTTGTGTCATCTGCTGTCCGATTATGGTCTGGCTCATGATAACAGTCGGGATAATACGCCGTTTGAGCGCCGTTTCATTTTCGTTTTCTTCTTCTTTTCCTCCACATAAAAAAATCCGTCAATGATGCCGTCCACCTGCAAGCTGCCGTGTTCCACATCCAGATTGGTCACATTCAGGTGCTGTCCCTGAATTTCCAGCTTGCCCAGTTCTGTCTGCAGCACAATTTTTTCTTCGTCAAATATATCTACATTATGAACGCCGCTTAACCGCATCATTTGCCGGTCCACCAGCTCGACTGTGGTTTTTTCCTGCTCCTGCATACAAAATGCCCCCTTTTCTGAGAATGCTATACTCTATGCAGATGCAGCGGCTTTTATGCCAATACCTCTCGCAGCAAACGTAAAAAATTACCGTGACAAATCTGCTGCAGTTCGCTGTCATAAAAGCCCCGTTGTTTCAGCAATTCCAAAAGCCGGGGTATCTGGCTGTATTGATGCAAATCCGGCAAAATGACTGCATCGGCAGCGGTATCCCAATAATTAAAGTCAAAGCCCAATCCCACCGCTGCAGTGCCTGCCAGATCAGCCATATGCACAATATGGTCTGCCAGATGATGCAGATTTTGCTGTTGTCTCGTTTCAGCAATAAACAGGGGATAGCTGGTATATAATTTGGTATTATCGATCATCTGCTTCA
>USPE01000296.1 GCA_900556545.1 uncultured Peptococcaceae bacterium
ATAAGTGTTTCTATGAAAAAATATGAATATAAAGTTATAACAATAGCAACAAATATGACTATGACTACAAAACAGCATGAGAAAACAGCACAAGAATTTGAAGCAAAATTAAATGAATTAGGTGCTGATGGATGGGAACTTGTCAATCGTGTTGATGGCTTCTTTTCTTCAAACGTCCTGCTGAATAAATTTCATTTTACGGGGAAATAGCAAAGCCAGCCGAGCCAATCAACGATCAAGGCCGAGTGCAAACTCGTTCATTTCAGCTTTGACGGTTGCCCGCTGTCCTGCTGCTTTCCCGGGAAGGAAGCATTATCTTTGCAGGAAGTCCACCTCTAGATGGACTGTAGCAAGGGTATTTTATGGAGCTGGACAAAGTCCAAAGCGACAAAAATACGTGCAGCTACTGTCCAGAGTAGCGCGTGGATGCTGCAAAGTATAATTGCTTCCGTACAGCATCTATATAGAATCTGCATTTGCAGTATAGATTTATTTCCAACTATGTAGTATAATGATACAATAGTAGACATTTGTATGCATAGGAGGGAGCATTATGAGAAAATTGGTAATTGTATGTTGCTTGACAATCGGTTTGCTGTTAGCGGTCAGCCCTGTTTATGCTGCCAGTGGTGTGGCAGTGCAGGTGCCGCAGTTTGCGGTTATGTTGAATGATAAGGTGTATGATAACCAGCATGCAAAATATCCGTTGTTGGTGTATCACGATGTGACCTACTTTCCTATGACCTATCAGCTAACCCGTTCACTGGGGCTGGTGACAGGCTGGGAAGAAGGGAAAGGCTTATATATTGCTCAGCATGCAGAATGGGGACAGGAGGAGCCGGATATGACCGGTAATAACCGTTTGGGCGGTCGATATCAGGCAACGGTACCTAATTATCCGATTTATGTGAATGGCTGGCAGGTGAAGAACAGTGGAGAACAGTATCCCTTGCTGAACTTCCGCAATGTAACTTATTTTCCGCTGAGCTGGCACTATGCCCACGATGAATTTGGCTGGAACATCAACTGGGATGCAAAAACAGGCTTGCGGGTGGATAGTTATGGACGGTTTAATGCGAGTGAGATTGTTTGGCTGGCGCAAATGGAGAACCATGCAGCGTTGTTTCAGCAAAATGTAAACATTTATCAAGAAACAATCAATGAGTATGGCAATCCTGAATATAACAGAGTGGGCGAAAAAAATACCAGTTATCGGCTGGACTTTGCCGCTGATACATTGACAAAAGGCGCAGAAGAAAAACTAGAAACAACGTGGGAAAGGAATGATAGTACAGATGTTTCAGAAAGCTTTCGCTTGGACGGCACAAATGTAATGTACAATGGAAAAGCAATTTTGAGCAATATTCCAAAAGATTATACGGAAAATCCCCAGATATATGCAAAGCGTTTTTCAGCAGACAGCGCCGATATGTTGGCTGTGAGTTTGTATTACAATACCGAGATACCGGCGCCGTATACACCAAAGGTACAGTATGTGTTTGTTGAAAAAGACGGCACAGTGCTGCCGGTGAAGCAATGGGATGAAAAAGCTTATCCCGGCAGTTTTTATGAAACAGCAAAGGCTTATTATGCCTGTTCCTATGGACAATTGGTGACAGGGCGGTTCAGCAATAGTCTACAGACCATGATTCGGATTGATAAGACCAATGGTAAAGAAACAGTTTTAAATGACTTATACAGCCAATACCGCAGTCTGGAAGCTATCGGAGTGGCCGATGATAAGCTGTATGTGCGGGCCATCTATTGGGGTGAGGAAAAGGATTTGCAGAATCCGCAGTATGCGGAAAAGGTAAAACCGGTGCAGGACGGTTACTTTTACATTGACGGACAGAACAAACTGCACAAAGTGCATGACTACATTGACGGTGATCCATTTTTAGCGCCAAACGGAAAGCTTTATGTATATGATAATTGGCGCTTACAGGTGACAAATCTGACCGATCACCGCAGAATCACTGCGGCAGAATAGCCGCATCGGCAAAAAACTAACAAAAACTAACCAAATAGCTAACGTAAAACTAACAGCGCAACCCTATTGGTTAAGCCAAAGCTAACATAACTAACGTAATTTCGGCAGAGGGGGGTACTATAGAAAAAAATAAAACAACTATCATTGATAAAGTGTTGATAAAGTAATAAATAAAGAAATCATATTGTTCAACAGAGAGCAGATAGATACTATTATAAATGATACAGAATGAATATGATATTGTTTATAATATATTAATTATTATATTACTTATAATATATTGAATTTTATATTATTTATAATATATTGAATATCATATTGCTTATGATAGTATTCTTTTTATTTTTTTTCTATAGTACCCTTCAAAAGTGGTTAGCTATGTTAGCTGCGTTAGTTTTTTTGCTGTAACCCTATTGGTTAAGACAAAAAGCATAGCTAACAAAATAGCTAACGCGGCAAAAAAATGTTAGCTTTTTGTGAAAATGGACGGAGGAGGGCTACAAAATGAAGAAATTAATATGGATTTTAGGATGTGTGTTATTATTGCTGCTATTGCCATCCACAGCGTTAGCAGGTACGTATGACCGCGATAATGACGGTTATCACGATGGCGATGTGGCTGGGGTGAATAACATAATTGACAATAACGGACTTCAAGCAACAAAAGATGCGCCGGAAAGTTGGGATTTTGCTGTTTGGGATGAGAACGAGCCAAAACGAGTAGTAGTGTTGGATTTAAATAATAAGAATTTATCTGGTACAATAGATTTATGGAATTTGAAATCATTGGTACAATTTAATTGTGACAATAATCATCTGACAGAAATAAATATTGCGGAGTTAGAAAATCTGAAGTATTTATACTGTTCCAATAATAATCTAA
>USPE01000297.1 GCA_900556545.1 uncultured Peptococcaceae bacterium
AAGCCGGTATGAAAACCTTAGTATGGCACTGGCCGGGTTCCAGTTGGCCTCCAACCAGCCAGAGTCCTAATTTGCACGTAGTAGATGGTACGCAGCCGGCAGCTGTCAATGCCGGGGTTGCCCGTATTGAACTGGAAAAAATCGTTCTGGCACGTGAAGATTTTAAAGAAGTTGTATATAAACCAGCGGCAACCAGTAACACCGGCGCAGGCTGTGTAATCGAAGATATTCCGGAAAAAGATGATACTTTCGATGCAAAAAGTATTCTGGGCGGCGACGCTATGAGCATGCGTAACTTGATTTTAAAACAATCTGACGGGGAAGATGGCGTAGAAGATGTTCCGTTTGACATCTGCAACTCCCCAATCAAAGAAGCAAGCGGTTGGGCAGATGCTCCGGAAGGCGCAAAAGAATTTTATTGCGTGACTTCTAATGGTCTGGTTAGAAGACCTTGCTTGGTTTTGAAAAATGAAGAAGGCAAATATGACCGTATTGCATTTTATCACAGTAAAAAAGAGAAAGAACCAATTGTTGTAGTAAAAAATGATGAATTTGTGGTTGATGTGGTAGATGAATTTATTCATAAAGATGAAAAGAAATTAGCCAATCGTAATATGCGTTTGTTGGATATTGCAGAAGACGGCAGCATGGTACGGTTGTGGATGAGTAAATCAATGGAATTGGATCATGATAGTATGTTCCATCCCAAATCTCTGTATAAACAGGTTGTGGATAATGTAGGGCCGGTGGCTGTCAGTCCGGCTTCCGGTGGTCAGGATTTGGAACTGGTAGAGCGCTGTGTTGTTCCTACTTGGGATTATTATTGTCAGTGGCAGGCCAGAGCATTAAATTATTTAATTGAGGAAAACGGTTATCAGGTTGTGTTCTCTCATATTCATAATGTAGATTCCATGGGTCACATGTTCTGGTACTATGGAAAAGATCGTCCAATTATGGGTAAATTACAAGAAGAAGGTTATCAAAAACAGATAGAGGAAGCATATCTGCACACAGATCGCTATATCGGTGAATTTATGCATTATCTGGATGAAGGTTGGACCATTATGATTTTCTCTGATCATGGTTTGATTGTAACACCAGAGGAAGAAAAACCATTAATTGGCGATGCTTTTGGTTGCAATATTAAAGTTATGCAGGAACTGGGCTTTACTGTTCTGAAAAAGGATGAAAACGGCAATGACCTAAGAGAAATCGACTGGGAAAAAACAAAAGCAGTTGCTACTCGTGCCGGTCAGATTTATATTAACTTGAAAGGCAAGTATCCGACCGGTATTGTGGAGCCGGCGGATAAATATGAATTGGAACGGGAAATCATTGATGCGTTGTATAGCTATCGGTTTAACGGCAAACGTGTTATCAATGTTGCAATGCGGAATAAAGACGCTATGGTATTGGGTACCGGCGGGCCGGAATGCGGCGATGTATTGTATTGGTTAGAAGAAGGGGTAAACCGTTTACACGGTGATGCGCTGCCAACCATGGAAGGACACTTTGATAGTTCTGTAACACCTATCTTTATGGCAGCAGGAAAAGGTTTGAAACAGGGTTATAACTCACAGCGCATTATTCGCCAAGTAGATGTAACTCCAACTGTTGCCCATATGTTAAATGTAAGAATGCCAAAACAATGTGAAGGCGCAGTTGTATATCAGATTTTAGAGGATTACGTTGATTAAGTAAAATAGGTAAATGCTAAAAATATAATGCATAAACAAAAAGAAGAAGGACTACAGGGTGACTGTAATAAATACAGACATTCTGCGGTTCTTCTTTTTTCTATATGGTTAACTCTCCTAAGTGGTTCAGCATAATATTTAAAAAGTCGCGAATAATTGGGGAATTGAAAGTATCAGATCGGATGATGGCAATGTTATAAAATGATAATTCATCATAATCGGAAATAGGAATGGCAGCAAGGTTCTCATTATGTTCAGCAAGCCGGGAGGAACCTACCGTAAAATAAGTTTCATTCTCCAGCAGATTCATAAAAATCATATTATTTTCAACGGCTTTTATACTGGTTGGAGTACCATAATGGGTAAGGAATTGATAAGCTCCCGATTCTTCCAGTCCGCGCGGCGCAAAGAAAAGTAAATCTTTTTCCAATAGCTCCGGTATTGTCATTTGGGATAAATTTTGTGCATGGGCTGTTTGTTTTGATGTTAAAATAGATAATTTGCTGGGCGATAGTTTTATGATTTTCAGATTTGACGGTAAACGGCTTTGTAAAGAGTCTAACGGTAATCTGGCTAATTGCAGGCTGATGGCATAAGGTTGTTCTAAAATTGCCGGAATGCTGTCGGTTAAAAAGGTTTCTGTATAATTAATTTTTACCAATGGAAATAAATTACGGTATGCAGTAATGATTTGATTGATATTTACTGGCTGCAGCATAGGCAGCACATATAAATTTAAAGTTGGTTTTTCGCAGACGGTTTGTTTGCTGGGATATTGCCCTTGCAAATAGAGCTTGTTAATGCCTGCTGTAATCTCTTTGATTTGTTCTAAAAAAATTTTTCCATCTTCGGTTGGTGTAACACCGCGGGCATGGCGTTGAAAAATTTTAATATCAAATTCCTGTTCTAATGTTTTGATCACATGGCTTAGATACTGTTGTTTTAGATTAAGTTTTTGGCTGGCTTTACTGACAGATTGGCAATTAGCCACGGTGAGAACATAATTAAAATATAAAGTATTCATGGTGATAGTACTCCTAAAAAGTAATGGGTATGGCAATTCCTGAACTCTATTATAAAACAAGTAATATTACAATACAATTATTTAATTGTAATGCTATAGACTTTTTCAAAAAAATGGGTACTACCGAAAAGAAATAATAATAGATATAAT
>USPE01000298.1 GCA_900556545.1 uncultured Peptococcaceae bacterium
GCAAGATTTCTTCTACAAAGGCAATATTTTCACATAGCTTGCGGAACATGATATCGTCGATGGCCCGCAGTTGGGCTACAAGAGATTCTACCTCAAGCCGATGCCGTCTTTCTTCGTCTGCTTTGCTCTCATTGTTCATAGGCATTCTCCTTTTATCTTCCTTTATTTTCCTTTTTATTCCAAATTCAGTATAGCATAAAAGGAAATTACTGTAAATCATTTTCCTTCGACAAAAACCGCGGCCATGGTTTGACTCATCTATGGTCATACATCTATCGCCCTGGCGTATCTGAATTTTTGGATACAAAAAATAAAACCTTTAGAAGGAATTATACGTTCATGAAACGAATTACTACAGAGCCAATTCGATTGTATGGCTGCATCTATTAACGCAATTTCATATATAAGCGCTGCGTTAGAAATATTCGCCATGCAAAAAATACAATTATTTTTACAGACTACAGGACGTTTTATCTACAATGGAGGTGGACTACGTTTTTAAAAAATTAAAAGAACAAGAAGCACATGCAGCCATAAACCCAATGTCTGAACATGAGGCACATCATCATAAAAAAGCTTGCTCTTGTTGTACGGCTCACCAGAAAGAAGATTGGTTCCTTTGCCAAAAAAATATCACAGAACTAAACCGGGAAGAACGCCAGCGAGTAGAAACAGAGCAGACACAGGCCTCCTATTTAAACAATATGCCTGTGTCCTTTGTTACGCTGCAGCTCCTTTTGGATGAAAACGAAAAGCCCTGTGATTTTGAATTCTTCTATGTAAATAACGCTTACGCCAAACTGGCAGGAACAACGCCCGAAGCGCTCACAGGAAAAAAGCACAGCGAACTTTACAGCAGCACAGAACACAGATGGCTGGAATGGCTTTATAAAACCGCCTGCCTGGGCATGCCGCAAACTATCAACCGGCATGACCCTGATACAGGAAACTATGTGATGATAACCGCATTTCAGGTTAAATATGGACAATGCGGCTGCATCATTCAGGATTTAACCGAAAAACACATATTGGAGCAAAAATTGGCGCAAAGCCAAAAACGGCTGCAATATGTGCTTGCTTCTATGACCAACGGCGAATTTCGCTATGACTTGAAAACTGAATGTTTTTTTCTGGAAGGCCCGCACAATGAGGAAAAAGTGGTTAAAAAGATACCTGCCGACCAAATTGCCGACAAGCTGGAAGAGTATCAGCTGCTGGCTCCCGGTTTTAAAACACTGGCGGAGGATTCCATTGCAGCAATCTGCCGGGATAAAAAGGAACTCTCTTTTGAGCTGCGAGCCAGAAATTGCGCCGAAAAGCCTTTTCAATGGTATCGCATTACCATGCTGTATTATAACGACCTGCAATCAGGCAGAGAAGAAATTTTAGGCTACATTCAAAATATTGAACGGAGCAAGGTGCAGCATGAGCTTTTGAAGCAGAGAGCGATGCTGGATCCCCTTACCAAAATTATGAATGTAGAAACCGGCCGAACTGCCGCCATCGAAAAAATCACAAAGCAAAACGGGGATTATTACAATGCCATGCTGATTTTGGATATTGACGATTTTAAAACCATTAACGATACCAAAGGGCATCAGGCAGGCGATCAATTGCTGACCCAATTTGCAGCTGCACTGCAGCACACCTTCCGCTCCAATGATGTGATCTACCGATTGGGCGGAGATGAATTTGTGGTATTCATGGAAAAACTATACGAGCTGGACAATGGCATTGCCGCCATTATGGAACGATTTTATAAAAATATGGCTGCAATCCATATGGACGGCCTCAAAATTACAAGCAGCATTGGCATCTACGCCGCCAAAGAAAAGCAGGATTTTCAGCATTATTATAAACAGGCCGACAAGGCGCTGTACCAAACAAAAAAAGCAGGAAAAAACCACTATACGCTATATGTGGACGATAACCGGCAATCATTTATCAATACAGAGCAAGCCGATTAGAAAAATTGACCGGCACTGCCGCCTTGCGCAAATAGGTATCTGCCGTTTTGTACACCATTTATAACCAAGACGAATAATACTGCTTTCTTCTTTCATAAACGTTTCTTTACAAATTTTTTATTATAAACTCAAACCAAAAACTCCCTTTCTCACCACAGGATTTGATATCGCTGTTTAACAGAAAGGGAGTTTTTGATGCGCTGCTTCTTTACAGCATAATTCGATAGCGATACTTCTTTCGGCTGCCGTTGGCATATTCAATGTTATCCGGCGGCACAGGTATTACACCCATCCACTGCCCATCCAACAGCTCACAGGTGCGAATGGACGCATAATTATCAATATCGCAGGTAATATCTACATGCTCCATGTGCGCCCGTTTGGCATAACCCATCAACAACCGGCAGGCCCGCACTGCATAATGATGGCCCCGATAAGGCGCATCAATGCCATAACCGATATGACCAAGCACTTCGGTCTGCACACTGTCGCCCACCCGCAAATCACATTGTCCGATGCGAGTACCGTCCAACAAACGGATATTAAAAAACAAAATCGGCATTTCGCCCATATCAGGATGACCTTTGGCCAGCATTCTGCTCAACGTGAGTTTGATTACATCATCCTGCATTCCATCTAATTGTATCATGGTAATTCTCCTGGTTCGATTAAGTAATATTTATATACCATTATATGCCCTGCCGGCGCCTTGCGCAATCACTGTTCCGCCGAACAATGCTGTTTCACTGCCTGTATTCAAAATAAGTATACACGAAATTACAGATAGTCCATGCCGTTATTTCACAAAAATCCTGGTGCTATCCAAAAGAAATACTGATAGCTATAATAAAGCCATAAACAAGACATCCTTTTCAAGCCGGCGAAAACGGATTACAAATTTT
>USPE01000299.1 GCA_900556545.1 uncultured Peptococcaceae bacterium
GCGCAGTGTCTACTCCAACAATATAGGCACAATCCAGCTGGCTGTCCCGCACGCCAATGGTATACGGAATCATCTGCGCCGATGCCAGCAATGCGGCATCATCAAAAATCCCCAAGGTATGCTCAGCCCGATAATATCTGGAAAAATACCATTGCACAAAAGATGGCGTGTCATCAAAGCACTGCTGCCACAACGCCTGCACCTGCTGCAAATCTTTTACTGTTGCCTGTCGGCAGAGAATTGTATCAGCCATGATAAACCCCTTTATATTTTTTTACCAAATCAACAGGATAATAGGACAGCTTGGCTTTGCGCAATCCTTCATCACCGGTATCTTCTTCTCGATTGACAAAAGCGACATCCGGCCACTGGTGCAGCAAAAATTCCTGATTAATGGCACCATACAATCCGTTAATCATTCCATTGGCCTTTTCCACATGAATGACTACCGTATCCTGATTGATTTTTTCACCCATAGTAAATGCTTCAATCTGACCATTGATACGAATGACTGCGCCGATAAAATCTAACTGGTCAAAATAGTCCAGCGCTTCCCGAATGGCTTTTTTTTCGCAAATCAGCCCATCGCTGAAATTTCCGCTGCAAGCCTTCTGTTTGCACCATAGCTCGATATATTGCCAAACTTCTTCCCGCATATCCGCAGTCATCACTTCATAACGATAGTCCGGATAATTTTTGCGGAAATTACTCAAATGATTGCGTTTGCTGTGATATTTGCGCCCTTTTAATTGCCGCAAATCCTCGCCGCTGTACAAATAATCTTCCAGATCCCGTTCTTCCTCCAGTGTAAACATACCGGGACATGTTTCCTCCAGCACTTTGGCAAAGGATTCAGTGACTGCCCGCAGCACTAGTGGTTTACCCAATGCAGAAAAATAATCTTTTAACTGCAGCAGAACGGCCTTCAAATCACTTTTTTCATAATCGCCGTAAGGTGGCAGAATCCAGCTATCATCACTCTGTCCCGGTTTAATTACCAGCAGACCGTCTAATATGGTCCATTGTACAGCGTAGCAATCTCTCCATATAAACAGATTGGTAAAGGTACATTCTGAATTATTGTACTGCCCTTTTTCAAAATAGGCATCAATCATTTTCTTATCTTCTAATGTTAAGTTATGAAATTCTATCATTGTTTTCTCACCCATCTACATTATACACCAAATTGTCAACTGACAAACATTGGTTTATTTTTGGAATTCTGAACTTTTTTATATTCTGGCAGTAATCTGCTATTTCCTTTTTTTTATTCTCATTGTATGATAAAAGAAAAAAAGGATGTGCATAAAAATGGCGCAAACTCGCTATCAAAAAGCAACTGTACTTTCTATCAATGCTGCCAATTGTTTAAATATCATCAGTCCCGCCGCCGCATGCCGCACCTGTCAGGATATCTGTCCGCAGCAGGCACTTAGCTGGCAAAACAATCAATGGCATACAGCAGACTGCACCCTCTGCGGTCTATGTACCAGTGTCTGTCCTACCCAGGTATTTCAGATCGATCAAAACAATCTGTTTCATCTGAAAACCAACGGCCCGCTTCACTTATGCTGTGCCCGGGACACCGACGCACCTGCAGAAGCAGTTGCACTCAATTGTCTGCAGCAATTAACGCCGTTACTGCTGATTCATTTGCTGTATCAGACGCAGCAGCAAATCATTCTGCATTTACCGGCAGCCCAGTGTCAGCAATGCGGACAGCAATGGTATCCGCAAGGACTGCAGCTGCAATTGGAGCAATATCAGCTTCCTTCTGAAAAACTGCAAATTGTTATACAGACAGAGCAGCCATCAGGTCAAAACGCCGCATCCTCCAATCAGCGCCGTGAGTTCTTGCGCGATATATTTCATCGTACAGAAAGCCATTCCAAAAAGATGATCGTGCAAACAGCGGAACAACTTGCTGCTAACTTTGAATCGGTTCAAACACAAAACACAGAGCCGGCTGTCTTTCCTGTACGGCTGCCGCTTTACGCCCTGTATATCAAAAAGCAGCTGCCCATTTTCCCAGAGCGTACGCTGCCCTTTCATCAGCTCGGCTGCAGCAGCTGTACCTTTTGCGGCGCTTGTGTGCACGTTTGTCCGACTCAAGCCTTAACGATGCAAGAAGATCAACAGGAAAAACAATTGTTGTATCAGCCGGAGCTTTGTATCAACTGCAATCTTTGCCAGCAGATTTGTATGAAAAAAGGATTGTATTGGAATGACTTTATGACACAAAAACAATTCTTACAAACACCATGGCAATTGGCCCACAGCAGTCAAAAAATTTGCAGCCAGTGCGGGCATGATTATTACCAATGGCCCGATACAGACCAAACACGCTGTTCTTTCTGCCAAAGATGATGTCATTACTATTGTACCCGATTTCACCGCAACAAAGTCACAACAGACACCACTCTCATCTATATGGATTGCAGTCCTGCTTTCAGGCATAAAAATACCCTCAGGCAGATTTTGTATCATTCAGCTACAAGAACCTGCCTGAAGGCAATCATATCCAAAACGGATATGCAAAAATTCATTATATTTTCGTTTACCGCTTTCTTTATGCTTTACGGATAAGAAACAATCTGCAGTGTAACCTCGCCAATTCCGCGGCCTGTCATGCCTAACTCGGAGGCGGCAGCTGTGGATAAATCAATCCCCCGGCCATAAGCATAAGGGCCTCTGTCATTAATCCGCACATCTACAGATTTCTGATTCCATTGCGCCGTTACCCGCACTACCGTTCCAAAAGGCAGCGTTTTGTGAGCCGCTGTGTAGGCGTATTGATTATAGGCCTCCCCGCTGCATTTAATATCTGGTCGCCGCGGCTCGCCTCCAGTGACAATGGAATTAAAATAT
>USPE01000300.1 GCA_900556545.1 uncultured Peptococcaceae bacterium
TGCTCCGCTGTAGAACATATCGAATACCCGCGCTTTCATTTCATCAGAGATGCCATTGCCGTCATCTGCTATGGATACAACTGCTTTATCCGCCTTTTTTTCTGTCCGAATCATGATATGCGATCCTTTTGGCGTATATTTAATTGCATTGTCTATCATGTTGATAATCACTTGAACGATGAGCTTTGCATCCATTTTTGCAAGAAGATACTCCTCTTTGTTTTCAACAGTAATATGGTGCTCCACCTTTTTTCGGTTGACATGGTGCAGCGCCTCTGCAATGGCATCGTCTATTAAGTCCTCAGACATACGAAGATTCAGTCTGCCTTCCTCAATCCGTGTTACGGCAAGCAAATTTTCTACCAAATTGATAAGCCACATGGAGTCATCATAAATATCCGTATAGAGCTGTTTTTTGGTATCCGCATCGAAGGAATCTCCGTTGAAGATAAGATTACTTGCGTTGCCGGATATGGATGTCAGCGGTGTGCGTAGATCATGAGAGATGGCGCGAAGCAAATTTGCGCGAAGCTGTTCATTTTTAGCCAGAACTGCTGCTTCTTCTTTTTCCTTTGCATTTTTTTCATTTTCCAGCGTCAGTGCGCATTCGCCAAGAATGGAAAGAAGAATACTGTTTTCAAATGTATCCGGTGGTTGCCCGCTCATAACGATTCCCACAACGCCGTATATATTGTTGTTAACTCGAACGGCAATATACAGACATTTTGCATTGGAAAAGGTTTGGGTCGTTGCACCGGCGTGTTTGTTGTTTTTTAATACCCACTGGGCAACGGCTTTTTCAGTATCAGAGATATAGTGTTCGTTCCAGATTTTCTCTGTTGCCGAAAAGATATGGGGCTGCGTCAATTTTTCATTTTCTGCCGGATAAAATACGACATCCTTGCCCAACAGCTTAATGAGCTGGTTTGCAGTGGCAGATATGATGTCATCCCGACTGCCGGCCTGTTGTAAAAGCTGGTTGGTGTCAAACAAAACTTTAGTGCGGTATGCAGCCTGTGCGGACTGTTCAGCGTGATTCTTAAGTCTGGCAGCCAGTGACCCCGTGAGAAAAGCTGCAAGAAACATAATGATAAATGTTACGGGATAGCCCTGTTCATAAGCTTGCAGTGTAAATTTTGGTTCGGTAAAGAGAAAATTGAAAACCAAAACACTCACTATAGAGGAAATCAGACTGTAAACCTGGTGTGTTGTGATGACAGAGGCAACAAGAACTCCAAGAACATATACCGTGATAATGTTGGCCTCATCGAACCCCAAATTTCTGAAAGCTGTGCCAATTAAGCTGGATACAATTAAAATAGTAATACACTTTAGAATATCAGCGGCAGAAAAAATAATACCGTTTTTCCGTTTTGCTTTTTTTGCCCGATAAGCAGGTACGCCGGAAACTGTATCGGGGGAGGTATGAACATTCAAATTTGGTGCATAGTCGCTTACTGCATGAACTGCTTTCAGCATAGCACGGGTTTTGTCAAGAACGGCAGTATATCCAAAAAAGACTTTTGAGGGCTCTTTCTCTTGCTGTTCTTCTTTATGGATTAACTTTAACAGTTCATCTGGGTTTTGTTTGCTTTCGTCCATACGATCACTTCCTGTACAAGAACATTCTAACCGAAAATAAATAAATAAAGCCTGAAAAAGTATTTTTTATAACTACAAAAATTGCATAAAAATTATAGCACAATTCGACTTTGCTTTCTACTACACAGTCAGATATCCGGCTGCGCTTTGAGCAAAAATCGGTTTTATTGCGATAGAAATGTTCCTTTATAATGATTGCCTCAGAAACTAAATATGGAAACATTTCTGAATATCTTTTATATTGCCAAGTACAAGCATCGTATCCTCTCCTGGAAAATGTGTATCCGAAGTGATATTCAGGTTCATGATGCCGTTATGTTTTAATGCCATAATATTGATATTATATTTTTTCCGTATATCGAGCTGCCCGATGGTTTTTCCTACCCAGCCCTGCGGTATGGATATTTCAAAAATGGCATGTCCTTCGTCCAATTCGATATAATCCAGAATATGGTCGGCACTGTATCGAATTGCTGTCCAGTCGGCAAGTTGTTTTTCGGGATAAACAACCTCGTCTGCCCCATTACGCAGCAGAAACTTAGCGTGAACTTCTCTGGCTGCACGGGACACCACCATTTTTGCGCCCAGTTCCTTGAGCAGTGATGTTGATTCAAGTGAGTTTTGGAAATTGTCTCCGATTGCAACGATACATACATCAAAATTCCCAACACCGAGAGATTCTAAAAATTCCTCGTTTGTTGCGTCTCCAATCTGTGCATTTGTTACGAAAGGAAGAACAGCATCGACTCGGTGTTCTTCTTTATCCACAGCCATCACCTGATGATGCAGTTCATCCAGTTTCATGGCAATATGTCTCCCAAATCTTCCAAGGCCAATTAATAAAATAGATTTCATATGTGTTCACCTTTATCCTACTGTTATTTTTTCCTGCGGGTATTTTGCTCCGGATACCTTTTTTTCAGAAAGGGCAGCAAATATTAATGTCAATCCGCCAACTCTGCCGAAAAACATCAATACGATTAGAATGAAATGGGAGATAAATCCCAGTTGGGGCGTAATACCGAGAGAAAGGCCTACCGTACCGATTGCAGAGGCGGTTTCAAACAGAGCTGACATCAAAGAAATATTCTCAATTTTACTGATAATCATGCCTCCTGCAAGGAATAAAATCACATACATTAAAAATATCGTTGCTGCATTCCTTATCGTGTCGTCTGGAATGCGCCGTTTAAAAAAGTGAGTATGTTCCTTTTTGCGGAATACAGACAGGGCCGATGAGAACAGAACTGCAACCGTTGTCGTT
>USPE01000301.1 GCA_900556545.1 uncultured Peptococcaceae bacterium
AGATAAATATCTCCTCCAGATTTTGTTTTTGCTGTGCTGAAATATAACAGCAATTTTCCCGCTCCAGCCGATTGCTCAACGGCGGCAATTCCTCCAGCTGATCAATTTTATTGAATACATAGACTCTCTTTTTTTCTTCCAAATGCAGCTGCTGCAATAAATTTTCCACTGCCTCCAACTGGTTTTCAAAGTTGGGATTGCTGATATCAATGACATGCAGCAAAAGATCGGCATACTGCAGTTCGTCCAGTGTGGCCTTGAAGGCTTCTATCAACTGGGGCGGTAAATCACGGATAAAACCTACGGTATCGGTCAGCAGCGCTTTGCTGCCATTGGGCAGATAAAAAGCTCTGGTGGTGGGGTCCAGTGTGGCAAACAGCTGATCCTCAGCATAGATGTCTGCATCAGTAATACAATTCAGCAGCGAAGATTTACCCGCATTGGTATACCCAACCAACGCAATCAACGGCAGTCCGTTGCGCAGCTTGCTTTTTTGCTGAACAGCCCGGTGTTTTTGCACCTCTTTCAGCTCCTGCTGTACAAACTGGATGCGCTGCCGGATACGGCGCCGATCTGTTTCCAGCTTGGTTTCCCCCGGACCACGAGTCCCCACACCGCCTTTTTTGGCACCGCCGCCCTGTCGGGACAAATTGATGCCCTGTCCTAAAAGCCGCGGCAACAGATAATTGGCCTGCGCCAGTTCTACCTGCAGCTTTCCTTCTTTGCTGCGCGCCCGCTGGGCAAAAATATCCAAAATCAGCATAGTTTTATCCAGCACTTTAACCTCTAACGCCTTGCCCAGATTGTATAGCTGAGACGGCGACAAAGAATGGTCAAAAATAACACAATCGGCTTCCCGCGCCAAACAAAGCTGCCGCAGTTCTTCCAGCTTACCTTTACCCAAATAATAGGCAGCATCGGGTGCTGCTCTATGCTGCAGTAAAGTGTCCACCACTTCCAGGCCTGCGGTGCGGCTTAGTTCCGCCAGTTCCTGATACAATTCGATTTCTTGCCAAATCTCTTTCGGCTCCGGCAATAAGACCAGAATGGCTTTTTCTTTTTTCTCCTGTAAATCATGTAAATTGTCCTGCCGCACCTGCGTCACTTCCTTCTGCAAATTTTTCTTTATTATACCACAATTCATAACCAACGGAAGGATTATTTCACCAGATTCCACCAACTACAGATTCTATTAGACAAAAATTGTTAGAAAAAGAGGGGAATCAAAGAACCCGGTGTCAGCGTTTTGTCCAAATAATGGGCCGGATTGGTGGTACACAGAGAAACAATCTGATAATGTTTGGCATCATAAGGCTGCACATACATGGATATGCCTTTGTAACAGACAAGATGACTTTTACTGTTTGCATCTGACTGCCACTGCGGCGGCGTCATGGTGTAATAACAATCATTCATTCCTGTCATCCTCTCTGGCGGCAATTAACTCATTCAGCTTTTTCATGGCTTCTCTGATACTGCCCACTTCGTCAATCAAACCACATTCTACTGCTTTTTTGCCCACAATCACCGTACCAATATCCTGCGAAAGCTCACCTACTGTCAGCATCAGATTGCGGAATGTCTGGTCATCAATATGGGAATTGGCAGTTACAAAAGCCACCACTCTGTCCTGCATTCGCTCTATATATTCCATAGTAGCCGGCACACCAATCACCATGCCGTTGAGCCGTACCGGATGAATGGTCATAGTAGCACTGGGCGCAATAAAAGAATAATCACTGGCAACAGCAATGGGAACGCCAATGCTGTGTCCGCCACCCATTACAATGGACACTGTCGGCTTACTCAAACCGCGAATGGCTTCGGCAATAGCCAATCCCGATTCTACATCGCCGCCAGCTGTATTTAAGATTACCAGCACCCCTTGCACCTCGTCATCCTGCTCGATGGCAATCAGCTGGGGAATTAAATGTTCATATTTGGTTGTTTTATTATTTTGGGGCAAAATCATATGCCCCTCAATCTGCCCAATGATGGTCAAACAATGGATTGGCGTACTCTCCGGCACCGGCAAAGCCGTTGTTCCGTAATTTTCCAATAGCACTTCCGGTTCTTGATTCTGTTCCTCTGACATAATCTGTTCCTCCTTGATTTTGTGATACAGTACAATAAGAGATTTTTTCTAGTATGAGAAATCTTCTCTTTTTTTATACAGCACAACGCCATAACTGTCAGATGTAGCAAGCAATAGGCAAAAAAGAACAGATTATTATTTATTTTTCTTAACAAGTATTACAATTCTACCAAAAAACGGAAAAACCTTTTTTCTTTTTGATTTTTTCGTTCATCTTACAAACAATGACAAACTTCTAGTTTCTCCAGATTACAAAAATCATGTAAGCCACATACAGTAAGAATAAAACAATCCCTTCCCCTTTGCTGAACTTGCGGTCAGTCAGGGCAAAAATAAAGGCAATCAACGTGATCACTGTCAATAATACAGCATCAAAGGCAACTGCGGCGGAAACACTAACTGGTGTAATCACGGCAGAAATGCCCATAATAAAGAACACATTAAAGATGTTAGAACCAATGACGTTCCCCAGCGCGATATCGCTTTCCCCTTTTCGGGCCGCTACTACAGAGGTCATAAGCTCCGGCAGAGAGGTACCTGCTGCAATAATGGTCAAACCGACCATAGTTTCACTCATCCCCCAGGCAAGGGCAATTTCGGTGGCTGCATCCACAGCCAGATTACCGCCCAGGACAATGGCAACAATACCCACAACCAGATAGACAATACTTTTTGTCAAACCGATGGAAATCATGACTTCTTCTGCCTGATTTTCTTTCTGCGCTTTTAAGGCTACACTTAGCAGATAATACAGGAAGATAGCAAATA
>USPE01000302.1 GCA_900556545.1 uncultured Peptococcaceae bacterium
TCAGCATCTTCAAATTTTTTACCTGCCATTAAAATTGCCCGATAAATAGTATCATCTTGATTGGCAAAATGCACATCGCCAGTAGCCACCACCAATTTTCCTAATTCTTTCCCCAAAGCATAAATATCCAAATTAATCTGTTTTAATTGTTCTTCTGATTCAAAGGTACCTTTACGCAACATAAACTCATTGTTGCCATGGGGCTGTACTTCTAAAAAATCATAAAAAGCTGCTGTTTTCACCAGTGCTTCATGATCTTTATTGGTTTTGATATATGTTTGTATCAATTCTCCAGCCTCGCAAGCGCTGCCGATTACTAAATTTTCCCTTACAGCAGCCAATAACCTTTTGGGAATACGCGGACGGCGATAGAAAAAATTCAAATTGGACTCTGTAACTAATTGATACAATGCTTTTAACCCTGCTTTATTTTTTGCTAAAATGATGCAATGATAAGTTTTCTGTTCTTCCTTAGGCAAGTCATCATCAAAAATATACCCTTCCAGACCATAGATAATCTTCACTCCTGCGGCCTGTCCGGCATGATATGCCTCTGGAAAAGACTGCACCACACCGTGATCTGTAATGGCAATGGCTTCATGTCCCATATCAGCAGCCAGCTGAATCAGATCCCCCACATCGCACAAAGCGTCATTGGCGCTCATATTGGTATGAAGATGCAACTCTACCCGTTTATCTAAAGCTGCATCCGTTCGTTTTTTCAACTTTGTTAAATTCAAATCATATGCCATCAAAGTCAACTCACGGGCAAAAGTATCCATACGAATACTACCTTTTACCTTTAAACTTTTTACCTTTTTTAATTTACCTTTTAATTCTTTAATTTCGTCACTCTCTTTAATGACTTTACATAAAATAGAATCTTTTTCATCAGTAATTTTAAAAGAAAGTAACTGCTTGCCTTTACGCAATTCCCGCACATCTAACCCAAAGATACGGCCCTCTACTGTAACAAATTTTTCTTCATCTTCGAAACTAGAAATTGGCCGCGGCGTATCCTTTATTAATTTCCCCAATAATATGGTATCATCTGATACTTTTGCTTCATTGTTTGATGTTACGGTAGTTCCTGTTGGCGGCTTAACATAAACAGGTACCTCTTTCTTTTTCAGCTCCGGCAATTTAATTTCTTTATCCCACTGCACCTCTACCTGCAGCTTTTCTTGCAGTATTTCATCCAACAAAATACTGGACTGCAGAGTAAAACGCATGTTATGTAAAAAGCGGACTCCAACTTCCTGACCAATAAAAATTGTCAAAACCTCATCTTTATATTGCCAATGACTATTATAAAGCCATCCAGCGATAGTGGGATGCTGCTGTTGGAGTATGGTAATCCATAAGTCATAGTGCTGTTCTAAGAATTTTTCTATAGAAATAGATTGCAAAGGCTGAACAATCAACCGCAATCCATTGGCCTGTGTCATATTTTGTGTAAAAAATTGCAGGCATTGCAGGTAAAGAGATGCGTTCGGTAAATCAGAACAGGCAAGAAAAATCTCACAGACTTTTGTTTGCTGTGAGATTGTGATTTTACGGACACTGGCCTTTTCCAAAAAAACAAGCACATCCTGATTCGGTTTTTGTTGAAAACATTGACAATCCAGTTCCATAAAATCCTCCTATCTTTTCTAAAAGGCTCCGCTCATTCTTTTATATGCGAATACACATTTTCACGCTGCTGTTCCATTGAAAAAGATGCAAGTTCCGACCTACATTCCTTTGTTCTTTCATCTTGCTGTTGCCGCTGCATCATTGCAGCCAGCTTACTTTCTAAACGACTGAACGAAGTCAGAATAATCAGTAGCATAATCGTAGCGATGATTGAAGTGAGATACAATCCTGCACCTACAGCAAGACCAATGGCAGCTACCACCCAAAGGGAAGCAGCAGTGGTTAGACCATGAATGCGACGCCCTTTGGCCTGAATAATCGCGCCGGCACCCAAAAAGCCAATGCCACTGACTACCTGGGCAGCGATTCTGCTCGGATCTACATTATTGACTGTTCCATTAGGCATGGCAGTAATGATTACTGGCATAGAAACAGAAACCAGCATAAAAACACAGGAACCAACTGTCACTAGGATATGGGTACGAAACCCTGCAGAATGATTTTTCAATTCCCGCTCCAAACCAATAATGCCGCCTAATACCATGGCCAACATGAGCCGACCTATAAAGATCAGCTCATACTGCCAGAAATAATTATCATATAAAAAAGCTGTCATTCCATCACTCCCTATTTTGTTTAGGAGAAAATATAAGACACTACCTTTTCTACAACATCAGAAAGATTTACTACCTCATTTTCAGCAGCTGTTCTCAATTTGTACTCTATCACTTGTTCTTCTACTGCTTTTTTCCCAACTGTAATCCGTACTGGATAACCAATCAAATCGGCATCTTTAAATTTAACCCCTGGCCGTTCATTACGGTCATCCAGCATCACTTCAATACCACGTTTCTGCAAATCACCATAAAGCTGTTCTGCAATTGCCATCTGCGCTTCATCTTTGGCAGAGATTGGCACTACAACAACATGATATGGTGCAATCGTTTTTGGCCAAATCATACCATTGTCATCATGGTTCTGCTCTATGGCCGCAGCCATAGTACGACTGACACCTACACCATAACAACCCATATGAATAACTTGCTCCTTACCGTTTTCATCCAGATAGGTTGCGCCCAATGCTTCACTGTATTTGGTACCCAGTTTGAAAATTTGACCAACTTCAATACCACGAGCAGACTGACAAATTTTTCCGCATTTTGGGCAAGCTTCTCCTTCTTTCAGCATACGCAAATCATAATAACCAGTTACCTGAAAA
>USPE01000303.1 GCA_900556545.1 uncultured Peptococcaceae bacterium
ACGCTGAAAGCCCCTGATCCACTCTGGTCTGAAGCCACTCATTGGCATACTTCTTTGCACTCTTCAGCGTGGTACACTCTGGATGCTTCTCCTTGATGTACTTGATAAAATATTTGGTATGTTTCCAGTAGCTCTTATAGGTGTTGAACGCAAATATTTTATCTTTCTCTGTGCCATTGGCTACCGCTTCTTTTTTGCTCTCGCCAAAGGCCTGCATCCCGGTAAGCCGGTCATAGGCTTGCTGGTGCAGATCCTTGAAGTACGCTTTATTTTTACGCCCCATTCCGACTTCCTTTCGTGCATCTATTTTTGTATAAATCTATATTTCTATAAAACTACATAACTATTTTCTTAGTTTTATAGACTTCTACATTTCTCGTTCAAGCTAAGCCGCCTCATGCCAGCTCCATTCGGAGACTCGACAATCGGCAAAATACACTTTTTAACGTCTTATGTATGACGGGCTTGGGATTGCTCCCTACACTTTTTTAATCTGCTTATGTGTGCAGCTCTGTTTTATTGAGATCTACGGCAGTTCAGATTCTGTCGGCTTCTTTGTAGAGGAAGCAGCTCTCCGGAAGATCTACAGTATTCCGGCTACTATCAGAAAGTGGATAGGAACAGATACGTTTTATTTACCGGCACGTTCAAAAGGATTACTAATACCGGGTCCATGATGCGCTTTCCAGTTCACAAAGGTTACTACGGCAAGCCCACGCATCACACAGGTGTATCGTACCTGAAGTGGCTTCTGATTAGCAAATTGCTAAACCCCCGACCGGCAGATCTGCCAGCCAAGACGCTCTGGGCCTAATTACTATTTACCCTCGCCCAGACGAGCTTCATTCTTTACTTCTGCTGCCAATCACACACCACTCGCAGCCGCCATCCATACCCCCTTTCTTTCAAGGCTTCGATCCAGCGTCTGCCGCAGCCTTTTCTATCCAAGAACATCTTACCATACGTAACTGGCAGTGTCAATATATTATAAAAATTAACCGTATAACGGTTTACCCGTTCATATATAAACGGGTAAACCGTTATAAACGGGAAGTAGGACTGGGGCTGTTCTACTCCCTTTTTTCGTTCCTTCTACTTTTTTCCTCGCTTACATTTCCGGAATAATACTAAGCATCAGAAGTAAAATAACACACCAAAATCATCGTATGGTTTAAGCCGGACGAAAGCATCCCGGCGCAGCGCAGCTTCATCTACACCACACTTCTTTACATAGATATTCTGCTCTGACCGGCCGCATTCATCAGCCTATGTGTAATCATATGTCCTCCTTATGCCAACTTATGCCAACAGGAAACTGCCATCTGCTACTCACGATCAGTCTTCTTCACATCCATTTTAGCTAATTTGAAAAAACAATCTTGCTATCATTCACGATTTTTAGTATAATTTGTTTAAACTCATTTTGTGGAAAGGGGTGTTTCCAATGGGGCTGTCTTGCAATCGCGTCAGCACGCCCATACCGAAATAAAAGGAGGATATTATGAAAAAGCTTTTATCTATTGCCTTCTGTTTGGCAATGCTCATCACCCTCCCTGCTACCGCATTCGCATCTGATATGCCGACTAATAACGTCAATGTTCGTCAGGCATCCATCAACGAATATGAAGCCCTCAAAGCATTGTCCAAAGAAAGCGTTGCTGTTCTTTCCGAGAAAGGATTCTCATCTGCAGAAATCTCAAAAATACAGAATTATAAGCAAACCTATTCTGAGCACATCATGTCCCTTCAAGGTCTTCCAACAGATGTACTTGCAAAGCATGGTTACTCACCAAAACAAATCTCAGCCATTAAAAATTTCAATGGTTCTGAAGCTCAGATGTCTCTTGCCGCAGCGTCTCTTGACATTTATTCTACTATCACCAATTTTAAATATAAGGCTGGTGACAGAACCACAGGCAGACTTGCGTATGGCTGGGAGTGGACAGGTGTCCCATCCTTTAAATTGTGTGATATGGTTGCTGCTTCATGGAATAGTTGGCACCTCACCGGCCAAAACTCTTCTATTGGTTACTTCAACATAAACACAGGAGAGCATTATGATTCCGATAGTGCCGATTTCGTCACCCCAAAAAATAGTGAGTGGAACGGTGCTGGGCATAGATTTACGGTTGGAAAATCCGACAATCACTATTATGCAAAATCTGGTAGCGGTTTCTTCACCATAGAATCCGATGGTCTTTATCAGAAAGATTTTTATTATTACATTGAATACGGACACGCAACCTTTTCCTCTAACATCGGCTTTAGTGTAAGTGTTCCTGGTGGCGCGGCTGGATCTATTTCTTTCTCCGTTACCACCGCATACGCCGGTAGTGACTCAGGATCTTATCGTTGGTAAATAAAAAATGGATGGATTTCCCTCCATTTTTTATTTTTTACCTTGTAGCTCTTTCAATATCTCATTAAGAGTATTCTGTAGTTCATGCTGATTTGAAGTTATAACATCTATGCGCTGCGATGCAAAATTATCGCTTGACAGCATATCATTGTGGATAGTATTTACTCTTAAAAGCAACCTCACCTGCATACATAATATAACTGCCAGTAAAACGCCAATCACTATCAGACCTTTTTTTTGCATAACAATTCCTCTTCTTTCACAATGTCAAATTTTAAAAATTCATTTAACCCAATGTCCTCTTTCTTTTGATGTTCCTACCTCACCTCCATGTATATCCATTCCTGTCTCCCCAGCGATAAGAGAAAACAGATTTTCTTCTAACTTCATCTCTGTATTTCCAAAGTAAACGAAATCTCATTTAATGTAAACCGCTTGCGGTTTACATTAGGGCAATCATAGATTGCCTTTTCAATTTTTCACTATTTTTTACA
>USPE01000304.1 GCA_900556545.1 uncultured Peptococcaceae bacterium
ACCGGTTGCATATTGATATACATAAAATGCCCGATAAAAATGAGGGATGCGGGCCCATTCGTAAGTCAGCGCATCATCAATGACAAAATCCTCACCGTGATAAATCTGGTACAGATCCCGATAACGGCTGCACAGAATATCAGGCAGCAATGGCTGTCCCTGTTCCACCATTTGGTGGGTCTGATGCTCAAAGTCAGCAAACAAGGTCTGACGGTACAAAGTGGAGCGGATATTATCCAGCTGGTTGCAGAGCAGCAATGCTTTTTCGGCATCGGACCGGCTATTTTTATACAGATAAGCAAAGAGCAGCTGCTCGTTTACAGTGGAAGCCACTTCGGCACTAAAGATGCAGTAGTCTGAATAAACGAACGGCTGATGCTTGTTGCTGTAATAGCTGTGCATCACGTGGCCCAGTTCGTGCGCAATGGTGAAGACATCGTTTAATGTGCCGGTAAAATTCAGCAAAGAGAATGGATGATAGCCATAGGAATGAATGGCATATGCTCCGGTTGCTTTGTTTTTGGCAGGATATACATCGATCCAGCGATTTTCAAAGGCTTCCTTCAAAACGGCAGTATAATCGTCGCCCAGTATGGCTGTGGCATCTAATACAATCTGCTGGGCTTCTTCGTAGGTATACGTGCGGTCCACTTCCTGCACCAGCGGCACAAATAAGTCGCTGAAGTGAATTTCCGGCAAGCCCAGAACCTCCTTGCGCAGTGTCACATAGTCCTGCAGCGGCGCCACATTTTGACGCACAGTGGTGATCAGATTATCATAAACATCTTCTGCAATATGATTATCGCTCAGCGCCATAGCCCGTGCCGACTGATATTTGCGGCTTTTGGCAATAAAGGCATCATTTTTGACAGAGCCATAATAAATAGAGGTGATGGTGTTGATATACTGCTTGTAGACACCCAATAATTTCTCAAAAAATTGAGCGCGAAAAGCCGCATCAGGATGAATCAGAGCAATCTGATAATTATTGTTGTTGACCTCCATCGTTTGTCCTTCCGGTGTTGTAATTTCCGGATAACAAATATCATTTACGGTAAGGTCATCATAGGTTTTTTCAAAGGAATTGCCCAGAGAGCCCATTTTGCTTAAAATTTCTTCGATCTGCTGATTGAAAATATGTTCTTTCTTCTCAAACAATCCTTCCATCAAAAACTGGTAGAGCTTCAATTCCGGTTGCTGCTGTACATATTGTTGGAACTGCTCCGGCGTTACTTCTAACAGTTCCGGTTCCAAGAAGGATAACTGTTCTGCGATGGCAGTATAGGCGCTGTCGGCCGTTTCATAAAGATCTTTGGCCTCGCTGTTGGACATATTTTGGTCAAAATACATTTTAGCGTAAACAAACAAAGCAGTCAGCGTTTCGCCCAATGTATCATTTAATTGCAGCGCAGTGCAGAGCTGCTGTCCGTCGGCAGCGATGGTGCCCTGCATGGCAGATAATGTTTTGGCTAATGATTTGGCTTCTTCCAGTTGAGAACGCCAGTGGGCGGCATTCTGAAACATATGGGTAAGATCCCAGGTATCTTTTTCGTTAGACATAGAAAAACCTCCTGAACATTTATTTTGTCTGGCAGTAGTATATACCAGAATGGCTTTTTACAGTAGTGCTTCGGCAATTTATTTTATCTTTGATTGCAGAAACCATTGTCCCGCTGCTGTGAGAAAACCGTAAACATTATAGCATGAACCGACCGGAAAATATAGCAGTGAACCGGCAACTTTTCTGTTTCACAAATATTTTTTGAAATTTTTAAAAATTATTGTTTAAGTCTTTTTGGGCAGGGGTATAAAATAAAAGAACAAAATAATTGCTTTTGTTTGGTAAAAAGAGTAGAGCGCAAGCCCTTTTCAGAAAGAACACAACAGTGCAATTTCTGAAATAATAAAAAATTTGTTTTAGCTGTTTGCTATATGGGTATAAATGATGAAGGAAAGCAGGAACCACGGTTGCTTTCACCAGCACAAAAAAGTCCGTATTTTGCTTTGCAGCAGGGGATTTTATAAAAAAGGTAGAAAACAAAGGTGAATAAAATAGGAAATGCGTTCTGCATGGATTATTTTTTATCATAATAAATGAAAAGTTTATAATTTAATGGAGGTAATGAATTATGAAAAAATTTGTATGTGCAGTATGTGGTTGGACAACCGAAGCAGAAGTTGCTCCAGCAGAATGTCCAATTTGTAAAGCTAAAAAATTCATCGAGCAGGAAGCCGGCGAAAAATTAGTATTTGCTGATGAACATAAAGTAGGTATTTGCGAAGGCATTGATCCAGAAATCGTAAAAGGTCTGCGCGACAACTTTACAGGCGAATGTACCGAAGTTGGTATGTATCTGGCTATGGCTCGTGTTGCACACCGTGAAGGATATCCAGAAATCGGTCTGTACTGGGAAAAAGCTGCTTATGAAGAAGCAGAACATGCTGCTAAATTTGCAGAACTGTTGGGCGAAGTAGTAACCCCATCCACCGAAGAAAACCTGAAACTGCGCGTTGCTGCAGAACACGGCGCTACCCAGGGTAAAAAAGATCTGGCTACACTGGCAAAGCAGCAGAATCTGGACGCTATCCATGATACTGTGCATGAAATGGCAAAAGACGAAGCTCGACACGGCAAAGCATTTGAAGGCCTGCTGAACAGATATTTCGGTAAATAAGAATAAACTTTGACAAACAACAAAGCCTTATAGATTTCAGTGTTACATGATACTGAATCTATAAGGCTTGTTTTATTGGTTCTGTAATAAATGTTGGGATAATCGCTACCATAACATTTATTACAGAACCTTTTTTTGTCGGCAGTTTTGTGTTCAGCTGCTTCTTTTACATCAGCCA
>USPE01000305.1 GCA_900556545.1 uncultured Peptococcaceae bacterium
AACATTCTAAAAACTGAATACCAGTTCTATATAGCTACTATTATAACAAAGAATGGTTACACTTTTGTTACATTTCACCAATTTTCTTGTTAAAATAGTTCTTATAAAAATTTATTATGTATTTTACATGGCAATGGTAGTTCTGCCTTACTTAGTACCATACAGAAACAGAACCCTTTCAAAGCACAGCAAAAAGCGGCACAGTCCTGATACAGACCATACCGCTTAACTGATACGATTAACTACCACAATCGCACTTTTTATAAACAATGTAGCAAAAACAACGCAGCAAACTTCTCTGTCAGCATCTGCCAAAATACAGTTTATTCCCCATCTGCATTTTGCTCCAAAGCCAATTCTGCCTTGATTTCCTCCAGCAGACCTTCTTCTTCCTGATCGAGTGTATATTGCTCCAATAAATCAGGCCGCCGCAATAACGTTCTCCGTAAAGATTGTTTTTTGCGCCATTTACGAATATTCTCATGGTGACCGGACAACAAAATTTCAGGCACTTCCATACCTTCAAAATTTTGCGGCCGTGTATAGTGGGGATATTCTAACAAACCATGATAAAAAGAATCATCCTCATAGGATTCCTGCTCCTTGATAACGCCTGGAATCAGCCGACTGATAGCATCAATCATTACCATCGCCGGTAATTCGCCGCCAGTCAATACATAATCGCCAATGGAGTATTCCCGGGTGACAAAGGAGCGAATGCGTTCGTCAAATCCTTCATAATGGCCACAGATAAAGGCCAGCTGTTTTTTTTGCGACAATTGCCGGGCAGCTTCCTGGTCAAATACAGCTCCTTGTGGAGAAAGCAAAATAATCTCCGTTTCCGGATCATGCAAATTGAGGTTGCTGCGCAAAGCAGAAATGATAGGTTCCGGCTGCAGCACCATGCCCGCACCGCCGCCAAAGGGATAATCATCGACGGCATGATGCTTGTTGGTAGAATAGGCGCGAAAATTAATCATATCAATTTGCAAAATACCTTTGCTTCTGGCCTTTCCCAATAAGCTGCTGCCCAACGGACCATCAAACATTTCAGGAAAAAGCGAAAAAATTTTAATCTCCATAGGCACCTCAGTCTAATAAACCTGCCGGAATTTCTACATCCATACGGCCCTGTTCCAGATCAATATTTTTTACCACTGATTTTAAAGCAGGAAGATAAAATACGCTCTCATCTCCTGTTACCTCATACAAATCGGTACTGCTGTTTTGCAGCACAGCAGTTATTTTTCCGTAACAGGTATCGCCTTCGTAAACCTGCAGTCCGACAATTTCATAAATGAAATAGGAACCTTTGGGCTTTACAGCATCTTCCGGACGAACACACAAATAAATATTTTTTAACCGTTCTGCCTGGTTACGATCAGTAATCCCCGCCAAAGTAAGTAAAATATTTTCTTTATGTTCCCGAACAGACACCACGGTGACATCTTCATAACGACCGCCCGGCAACTCCAGTAAAGCCTGTTTTAGTTTTTAAACCCGCCGATTGTCATCAGTCAATGGCTGCAGCACCAATTCGCCTTTGACACCATGGCAGTTGGTAATTTTTCCGATACGAATCATTTTTTCACTCATGGCTTATTCCTGCGGATTGATCGCCATAACGATATCATCTTTTAAGATAATTTCGCAGCTGACATTGGCTGTAAATGGCTCTCCCACTTTTACTTCCTGCAAAAAGTTACCTTCTCCGGTTTCTACAATCTCACCATCCGGCAAATCCATCACTGCCTGCAGGCTCAATTTTAGCTGTTCTTTATAAGCAGCCAGTTTTTCTTTTTCAGCCATAAACTGACGGCGATACATTTCTACATTTGGATCCCCTTTTAAGGTCAGTTTTGTAATGGCTTTCTGCATATTTTCATCATAAACAGCAATATCGCTATCCACTTTATCTATTTCAGTCTGAAACTGCTGACCGGCTTTTTGTTTGTAACCATCGGTTACAACCTGCTTGATTACCAGTTTCCCCATCATTTGAATCTTATCCATGCGGAGTGCCTCCTTTTTTGTATGTAGTTCCAAAAATAGTGTATGCAATTTTGAGATAATATAAAACCGACTGGAGACAATTATCATTGCAATTTGCATTGTCGCAGTCGGCTTCGTATCATTACATAATTTCTACTGTAACTTTTTTATTTGCTTTTACAGCAGCTGCTTTGACCACTGTGCGGATGGCTTTGGCAATCCGGCCCTGTTTGCCGATTACCTTGCCCATGTCTTCCGGCGCTACGGTCAAATGAATGGTAATTTCTTTTCCATTCTCAACCTGAGTTACCTTTACAGCTTCAGGCTGATCAACTAAGGATTTTGCTAAGTGTTCCACCAAAGCTAACACACAAATCCCTCCTTATTTCCACAGGCCAGCCTGTTTTAACAGAGATCTTACTGTATCGGAAGGCTGTGCGCCGCTACCAATCCATTTCTGTGCTTTTTCAGCATTGATTTCAACTGCAGCAGGTTTACAATTTGGATTGTAAGTACCGATTTCATCAATGAAACGGCCGTCTCTTGGAGAACGGGAATCTGCTACAACTATACGATAAAATGGAGCTTTTTTGGCACCCATTCTTTTTAATCTGATTTTTGTTGCCATGTTTTTCACCTCCTCTAACTACTTCAATTTTTGTTGCATGCTTGTTTATTGCATAAACGGCAGTTTTAACTTGCCTTTTTTCCCTTTTTTACCGGAAGCCATACCGGCAAACTGCTTCATCAGCATTTGTGATTGTTCATACTGTTTCAGCAGACGGTTTACTTCCTGCACCTTGGTGCCGGAACCAGCTGCAATCCGTTTACGGCGG
>USPE01000306.1 GCA_900556545.1 uncultured Peptococcaceae bacterium
TCTGTCAGAGATAAAGATAAAGAAGAAATCTTCCCAATTGCGCAAAAATTGGAAAAAATGGGCTTCAAACTGTACGGCACCAAAGGAACTGCTGCTTACTTCAACAATTATGGTCTGCATGTAGAACCGGTAAATAAAATTTCTGAGCCGGGTGCTGATAATGTGCTGGATTTACTGGAAAGCGGCAAAGTGGATTATGTGATCTCCACCTCATCCAAATGCGTGAAGGCGTACGAATCCGCCGGAAAGCAGTAGAACGTTCCATTGCTTGTCTGACTGCTATTGATACAGCAAAAGTATTGGTAGATTGTATTGGTATGAATGAATCCATTCAGGATGTAGATCTGGTGGACATCACTCAGATATAATTTTCTGATAGGTTCCATTGGATACAATTTGTCCTTGTGTTTTTCTGAAAAACAGGATATGATATATGTGTAATCAATAAAGATAATTCTGTTGTGGAAAATAAAAGGAGGCAATCGGATGTTTGGATATATTGCTAACATTGGACCTGCTAGTCTTGTTTTAATTTTAGTCATCGCTCTGATTATATTTGGGCCTGGCAAATTACCTGGTGTAGGAAAAGCCTTGGGAGAAAGTGTTCATGGTTTCAAAAAAGGAATTTCCGGTGATACCGATGACAAAAAAGAAGAAAAGAAAAGCGAAGTTGAATAAATAACAACGTGCTGCTGTCCCAAAGCTGGGGCAGCAGTTTTTTTTCCATTGTTTTGTTTTGTGTGAAAAAATTATATTTGGTTAATAACGATGTTTCACGTGAAACATCCATGTTAGCCGCAAATCGGCTAACACAAATAAGTAATGAAAGAATGTCGGGAGATTGTTTGTTGCCTGCCCTCCTTCACCGGACAGTTTTACCGCAGTTCCCCTTAGTCGGACTATGTCCGCCACGGTTGGAACAGCTGGTCAAACCGTCCGTTTCAATCTCGACAACGGCAACAAAACATCTCCCTGATTTGTGCGCATAAGGCTGGCCTATCCTTTGCTAAAATTGGTCTTGCTTTATCCGAGCTGGACGTAATCTATGGCGAGGAAAACAATTAAAAAAACTTTACACCATCTTTTTCTGGGATATCGGTTGACAATTTTTTTAGAACGATTTAAAATTTTATATCATGTGTAACAAAATGATAGCTCGCTGCTGATAATAAGCAGTGAGCTTGTTTTATTGCCAGTCAGTAAAAGTGAATCGGACATCATTTGATATCTGAAAATAGTATATGAGGGGGAATTATCTTGTCCGTAGATGTAAAAGCAGATTTTTTGAGAGGGTTGCACAATGGCGTGCCCATTTGCTTGGGGTATGTGTCGGTGGCCTTTACTTTTGGGATGATGTGTACAGAAAATAGCATGCCCTTTTGGATTGCTGTGCTGATTTCCATGACCAATCTGACTTCAGCAGGTCAGTTTGCCGGTACAGCGTTGATTATAGGCGGTGGCAGCTTGGTAGAAATCGGTATTACCACTTTTGTGATCAACATCCGATATTTGCTGATGTCGTTGTCGTTATCCCAACGGATTGATCCGGCCTTGTCCATTCCAAAACGATTGTTGATGTCTTTTGGTGTCACTGATGAAATTTTTGGCGTCAGTATGCAGTCCCGCGGACAAATTTCTGCGGCATATTTTTTTGGTTTGATGACAGCGCCTTTCTGGGGATGGGCGTTTGGTACGCTGATTGGCGCCACAGCTGTTTCTCTGCTGCCGGCTATGGTGCGCAGCGCTTTGGGAATTGCTATTTACGGTATGTTTTTGGCAGTGATTATCCCACCGGCACGTACAGAACGGGCTTTGGTTTGGGTGATTGTGATTGCGGCGATGATTAGCTGTCTTTTCTATTATCTGCCGGTTTTACAACAGCTTTCCAGCGGTTGGGTAATTATTATCTGTGCGGTATTGGCCAGCAGCTTTGCTGCAATAAAATGGCCAATCAAAGAGGAGGAAGAGTAATAAATTATGGAAACAGGATATCCCTATCTGTATGTGTTGTCTGCGGTGGCGGTGATGGCCATTGTCACTTATATTCCCCGCATGCTGCCGTTGACCTTGATGCGCCGTAAAATTCAAAATAAATTTATTCGTTCTTTTTTGTATTATGTACCCTATGCTGTGTTGGCGGCGATGACCGTTCCCGGCATTTTGTATTCGACTTCTAATATGGTTTCTGCCATATTGGGGCTGATTGCAGCAGTCTTTTTAGCCTATAAAAATAAAGGGTTGCTATTGGTGGCGCTGGGTGCAGTGGCAGTGGTGTTTGTTGCAGAACAGTGTATGCTTTTTTTGTAGCGCTTAGTATTGACTGGGAAATACTTACAATCTGAAACGCTGAGAGCAGAAAGGAAAGACTATGGAGCAAAAACTTGTAAGCGGCGGAATGTACCGTCACTATAAAGATAAGTTATATCGAGTGCTGACGGTGGCCCGACACAGTGAAACGGAAGAAGAGCTTGTGATTTATCAGGCTTTGTATGGCGAACATGGTATTTGGGCCAGACCGTTAGCTATGTTTTTGGAATCTGTCACTTTGGCAGATGGACAGGTTGTGCCTCGGTTTGCTTTGGTAGAAGCAGCAGAGCAGAAAACAGACAAATAAATATAAAACGGATAACCTATAAAATGGATTTATCATAAATGGCGTATTTTTTGATGCCTTTAGACATTTTATGATTTCTTTTTCGTGAGCAGGATGCTCCAACAAAGTTGGTATTCCTCTTAAAAGTAATTTTTCTGCTATATCGGTTCCTTGTCCCCCTCCTGCTGCATTTGGAACTACAACACAAGCTGCGTCTATATTTG
>USPE01000307.1 GCA_900556545.1 uncultured Peptococcaceae bacterium
AGTGAAACCAGCGAAGAAGTATGTCCGGCTGATATTGGCCGTGAGGTGTTTGCCAGCCATCCGGGTATGCAGGCATCTTATATGGAGCAGGTGGAGTTGGCAAGCTTGCCCAAAAGTACTTCACTGGAACGGGATTTTGCGGTGAAAGCCAACCGTTCACACAAAATAAAGACAGATACAGGAATTGAAATTACGGTTCCGTCTGATTTCTTTAATAATCCGGAATACATTGAATTTATTAGTAACGAGGACGGTACCATTTCTATTGCTATAAAAAATGTAGGCCAGATTATCAATCGCTGAATATGGTTTTATTTGCATTTCCGATGGTTCCATAGTATTATGATACTAGTTATTTATGATTGATTTTAGCAAGAAAGGAGTCAGAATAGTATGGCTGTGGCAGGCGGTAGTAATATCGGATTAAGAAAAAATAACGAAGACAGTTATTATATAAATGAAGATTGCGGGCTTTTGGTAATTGCTGACGGCATGGGCGGACATGAGCATGGACAGCTGGCCAGTCGATTGGCGGTAGAAAAAATCTCTACGCTGACAACTGATCAGTGCCCGGAAACCTTTAATTTGAATATGATGCAGCAATTATTCATGCAGGCCAATGCGGTGGTATTTGAAAAGCAAAAGGCATTGCAGAGCGGCATCATGGGCACCACACTGACAGCTGTGGTGATTGATGAAAATCAGATTTATGTCGGTCATGTAGGTGACAGCCGATTATATCTGCTGCATGATGATACGCTGATGCAGCTGACCATGGATCATTCTTATTATGCAGAATTGATTCGTCAGGGTACAGAGAATATACACATTGAAAACAGACAAAAAAACGTACTGTTAAAAGCATTAGGACCAGAGGCGCAGGTGGAAGGCCAATATTTGACCCATTCAATCGAGGCGGGCGATATGTTGCTGCTTTGTACAGATGGGTTGTATAATTTATTACAGCCGGAAGAAATGAAACAGCTCATGCAGCAATCGGAAAATCTGGATTTGGCTGTGGAGCAGCTGCTGAATCAGGCGTTGCAGCGAGGTGCCAGTGATAATCTGACGGTTATTTTATATCGGCATGAGTCAATACATCATTAACCAATTCTGTGAGGTGATACTATGGAGGACAAGCGAATGCTAGCGAACCGTTATGAACTGCTGCGCAAGATTGTCAGCGGCTGAATGGCGGTGGTGTATCAGGCCTATGATACATCTTTGGATCGAAAGGTTGCAATCAAATTGCTGCGGGAAGAATATGTGGATGATCCCGATTTTATCCGGCGGTTTCAAAAAGAAGCGCAGGCGGTTGCCCGTCTTTCTCATCAGAATATCGTTAATATTTATGATTTTGGCGAGAGTGATGGACTGACCTATCTGGTTATGGAATATGTAGAAGGCAGTACTTTAAAAGAAATCATTGCACAGAATGGCCCCCTGACTATTAGTCAGGGGCTTGATTACAGCATTCAGCTGTGCTATGGTATGGCGCAGGCTCATAGCCAGCAGATTGTGCATAAAGATATCAAACCCCATAATATTATGGTAGACCATAATCATGTGGTGAAGATTACCGATTTTGGCATTGCGCAGGCGATGAATAATCTTACCATTACCCATAACAAAGGGATTCTGGGGTCGGCGCATTATTTTTCGCCGGAGCAGGCTCGCGGCGAGCATGTGGACTTTGAGTCGGATATTTATTCTTTAGGTATTGTTATGTATGAGATGATAACGGGAAAAGTGCCTTTTACCGGAGATAATCCTGTCACAGTGGCGTTAAAGCACATGCAGGAACAGCCGGCAAGCTTGCTGGCCCAGCGGGAGGATGTGCCGTCCGGTTTAGAGCGAATTGTTTTTAAAGCGTTGGAAAAAAGTCCGGCCTATCGGTTTAAAAGCATGGATGAGATGGCCGATGCGCTGATTGATTTGCAGCGGTATTTAGAAAACGAAGGTTATTTTAATCATGCATACCATGCAGCCATTACCATTAAGGAATATGCAGAGCCGGAACGAACAGAGCGCAAAAAGGCAGAACTGCGGGAGAAAGATGGCCACACTAGAGTCATGAGTCAGGATTATTTGCGGGAAGATGACGGGCAAAAGAAAAAGAAGAAGACAAACAAAAAAAATGTGCTGATTTTGACGGGCGCTGCTTTGGCGTTGTTTCTGGTTACGTTTATTGCAGTGCAGGGACTGCTGGGACGAGATGAAGTGGTAGTTCCCGATTTGGAGGATAAAACAGTTCTGGAAGCAGAAAAAATGCTGAGTGAGCTTTCACTGAAAATTAAAGTAGATGATGAAGTATATGATGATGAGGTTGAAAAAGATCATATCATCAGTCAACTGCCTGCTGCAGAATCCAAAGTAAAAGAAGGACGGGAAATTACAGTGGTTGTCAGTCTTGGCACTGATGAAGTGGAAGTGCCTGACTTAGCAGGAAAGACAGAGCAGGAAGCGGCCATTGCATTGGAAAATGAAGAGTTGGAGCTGGGAACTGTCACCAAAGTTACAGACAGCAAGCAGCCTGCCGATGTTGTGGTATACCAGTCTGTCCAGGCAGGGGAAACGGTAAAAGCCGGCACCAAAGTAGATATTATGATTAACGAAAAAGAAGCAGAACCGGAAGTCGTTACAGTAGCGGTGCCGACTTTAACCGGAAAAACCCTGGAAGAAGCCAAAAAAGCGTTGACCAATGCAGGTTTACAGGTGGGCACTATCAATAAAGTGACCAGCGATGAATATTATAATAATTATGTCATTGGACAGGGTACAGCAGCAGGCACTTCTGTTTCAGAAGGAACGGCAG
>USPE01000308.1 GCA_900556545.1 uncultured Peptococcaceae bacterium
TTGCACCGGAAATATTATCAGCTGCCGGCAGATTATGTGCCTGCCGATTTAGAAAAGCTGCCTTCCGGCAAACTGGCTACCAAAGATACCTGCGCTGCTTACAGGGCTATGAGCGCTGATGCGCGAAAAGCGGGTTTATCTCTTTATGCAGCTTCTGCATACCGTTCTTATGATTTACAGAACCGTTTATATCATGGATACATCAAACAAGAGGGTGGCAATGCAGCGGTTGTGGATACCTACAGCGCAAGACCGGGGCACAGTGAGCACCAGACAGGACGAGCCATTGACCTGTGCGGTTCCTTTGGTTCTTTAAATGATTTTATCCGCACACCGGAGAGCGCCTGGGTGAGTGAAAATTGCTATCAATATGGGTTTATTGTGCGTTATCAGCAGGACATTGTGCCGCTGACCGGCTATAAGTATGAACCATGGCATATTACCTATGTGGGAACCGATACGGCCAAAGCCATGCGAGATGCCAATATAACCTGTCTGGAAGAATATATTGTAAAGTATATTGACCATCAGCCTCCGGCAGCGGTATAATAAAACTGTTCACGGGAGCCTGGAGCCCTGTAGAGCTAAATTTTTTATCATATAAACAAGGGGAGCCACCTGGATCTGACGAGGACCGGGATGGATGACAGGAAAGAATGATGATAGCTGTCAGACTGCGCTCTGGCAGCTTTTTTCTTTGCTTCATTTGGCTTTACCGCAAAAATCAAATGAGGTGAATGGTATGCAAGAAAAAACAGCGACACGCAATGCAAGAGGACAGAGAATTTCTACCAGAAAGATGGCAGTGGCCGGTATGTTGGGCGCCGTATCCATTGTACTCAGTGTTACCGGATTGGGTATGATTCCTATGCCGTCACTGGCCGGGCGGGCAACCATTATGCATGTGCCGGTTATATTGGCCGCTATTTTGGAGGGGCCTGTAGTTGGTGCTTTTACCGGATTTATTTTTGGGCTGTACAGTTTTATGACACCGGTGGGAGCAATTCCGGCGGATCCCATTGTACGCATCTTGCCCCGCATTTTAATCGGTGTAACTGCCTACTACACTTATGCGTTATTCCGACGGACCCGCATGGGGGCAGCGGCGGCAGCAGTGGTGGGTACACTGACCAATACCATAGGTTATCTGGGTCTGGCCAGCCTGATTGGTTATCTGCCATGGGCGGCATCGGCAACTGTAATGGTGACGCAAATGCCATTTGAATTGATATTGGCAGTTGTGCTGATTCTTGTCCTGGAGAAAGCGTTCGCACATAAAGGATGATGAGAGTTTGTTATTGACAGTGGATATTGGAAACAGCAATATTGTAATTGGTGTATTTGCAAAAAATACTCTGCAGGCTGACTGGCGCGTTGCCAGTGACAGATTGAAAACTTATGATGAATATGGATTGCTGCTGGAGCAATTGTTTCAGTGCAGCAATTTGAATCGGTCAGATGTGAAGGATATTATCATTTCTTCTGTGGTGCCCAATTTGACTGACATTTTTAAATTGACCTGTGAGCGGTATTTCCATATCGTTCCTATGATAGTGGGCAATGGTTTGAAAACAGGAATGCCCATTCGTTACGAAAATCCAAAAGAGGTGGGTGCAGACAGGATCGTAAATGCTGTTGCTGCTATTGAACTGTATGGTGCGCCGTTGATTATTTTGGATTTTGGCACAGCGACTACCTTTTGTGTGGTCAATGAAAAAGGTGAGTATTTGGGAGGGGCCATTGCTCCAGGCGTTGGCATATCTCTCAATGCTTTAATTGAAAAAACAGCGCAGCTGCCCAAGGTGGAGATGATTGTGCCCGATCGTGTAATTGGACGCAATACCATCAATGCCATTCAATCGGGGCTGTTGTATGGGTACTGCGGACTGGTGGACGGTATGGTGCGGCGGATTGCCAACGAATTAAATATGCCGCTGACGGATATTCATGTGATTGCTACCGGCGGATTGGCAGAGTTGATAACTGCTAATTCGGAAACCATTCAAACAGTGGACCAAATGTTAACCTTACAGGGTTTGCGCATTTTGTATGAAAAAAACAAGAAGCTGCGGAATAAAGAAGATAAGGGTGGTGCCTGATGCTGGATGTTTGTTTATTGGGCTGCGGCGGTATGCTGCCGCTGCCAAAACGGTTTTTGACATCACTTTTGGTTCGCCATGCAGGGAAAAGTATTTTGATTGACTGCGGTGAAAGTACACAGGTGGCCTTGCATCTGTGCGGCTGGAGTGTAAAACAGATAGACCATATTTTAATCACCCATTTTCACGGTGATCATGTGGTGGGACTGCCCGGTCTTTTTATGACAATGGGCAAAGTGTTGCTGGTCATGTATATTCTGACGGGAATACTGCTTTTTATTCTGGCGGCAGTCTTATATAAAATGGAATTAAGCGAAGCTGCGGTAAATATCAGCATTATCATAAGCTATATTGTAGTGGGATTTGTCGGCGGCTTCATCATTGGAAAGATTAAGAAGAGCCGGAAATATCTGTGGGGAGCCGTGATGGGGCTATTATATTTTGCAGTGCTGCTCATTGTGTCCCTGATATTGAAAAAGGGACTGGATTCCGGAATGCAGCACATCCTTACAACACTGATTTTATGCACTGCTTCGGGAACTGTGGGAGGAATGCTCAGTTAAAAAAAGTGCTTTTCTTATGAAAGACTATGTGTTATACTAACTAGAGGTATTTTTTCGAAAGGAGATAACGAGATGAAACATATTAAGACCCTGAATACAAGAAAGTTACAGAATACAGTAAAGAAGGGCGGA
>USPE01000309.1 GCA_900556545.1 uncultured Peptococcaceae bacterium
TGACCGAGGACTATTTGGCGCAAATTCAACAAGCTGTTGCGTCCTACCGGGATGTCAACGATATTTTCTTTATTGGCCGCGGGCTGGACTGGTCTATTGCGCTGGAGGGTTCGCTAAAGTTAAAAGAAATTTCCTACATCCATGCGGAAGCCTATGCTGCCGGTGAATTAAAGCATGGTACGTTGGCATTGGTTACAGAAAAAACGCCGGTTGTGGCAATTTGTGTGCAGGAAAGTACCTATGATAAGACAGCGTCTAATATCAAAGAAGTAAAAGCGCGGGAAGCTCGCGTGCTGGCCATTGTCAATGAAGGGGACAATCAGACACAAAAATTTGTGGATTCTGTGCTGGCTATTCCAAAAGTGCATAATTTTATTGCGCCGGTGCTGGCAGTGATTCCGTTGCAGCTGATTTCCTATTATACTGCCAAAATTCGCGGCTGCAATATTGACCAGCCCCGCAATCTGGCTAAGAGTGTAACGGTAGAATAACCATCAATATTGTTTGGATCAATATCCCAATGGCTGTTGTTGTGCAGCTATTGGGATATTTTGTTGCAGCAAAGCAGTCTTGATTCTTTTCTATTCCCAGTATATAATAGGGATACAGAGGTGTTGATCATGAAAATTTCTACAAAAGGCCGATATGCATTGCGGCTTATGCTGGATTTGGCTCAGTACAGCAATGAGCAAGAATATGTTTCCATCAAAAAGGTTTCCAAGCGGCAGGATATTTCTGAAAAATATCTGGAACAGATCGTGGCGCAGCTTAGTCGGGCCGGTTATGTCAGAAGTACCAGAGGCGCGCAGGGCGGCTATTGTTTAACCAAGGAGCCCGATCAATATACAGTGGGCATGATTTTGCGGCTGATTGAAGGAAATCTGTCTTCGGTCAGCTGTCTGGAGGATAATCCTAACAAATGCCGGCGCTGCAATAACTGTGTAACGCTGGAGGTGTGGCAGCAAATCAATGATGCTGTCAATGATATTATTGACCATGTAACCTTGCAGGATTTGCTGGAAAAACAGCTGCAAAAGGAAAACGATCCCCTGCTGGGGTTGGACTTGCATACGGAAGAATAGAGATCAAACAGATGAAATGGTGGGCTCTGTCAGTTATGTTTCTGACAGAGCTTTTTATATGAAGGCAGGAAAGGAGAATGACAGTGCAGATGAGAACAGCGACAGCGGGCGATATTCCTGCTGTTATGGCGTTATATGAAGCAGTGATTGCGCAGATGGAGCAGGATCATATTGATATTGGCTGGGCGCAGGGGGTTTATCCCACAGCAGCCTTTCTTGAACAGGCCGCTGCAGCCCAGCAGCTTTATCTGGCAGTGGTAGACGGGCAGCTTGCGGGAGCCTTGATACTGAACCGACAGGCTAACGAAGGCTATCAGCAGGTGCAGTGGCAGGTGGCTTGTGCAGAGCAGGACGTGGCGGTGTTGCATACATTGGCCACTGCTCCTGTATTTCGAGGCCGCGGTGTGGGAAAAGCAATGCTGCAATTTGTGATACAGCATTGCAGGCTGCGCGGTGATGCAGCCATCCGTCTGGATGTGGTGGCAGGTAATCTGCCGGCTATTGGACTGTATCAGGCTGTGGGTTTTCGGCAGATGGGGCAGGTTTTGCTGCGTTATGGCGATATGGAAGGCAGCTTTGTGCTAATGGAATATGGGCTGTAGGGAAGCTGATTTTGGTTATAAAAACGGGACAATGTGGAGATATCCTGACAACATGACAACATTTTTAGTAAATTACCTTGACATTTTCTTAACCATTGGCGGGAAATCTGGTGTTATACTAAATGCGTGGTCAGGAAAGAGCCACAAGTTATGCGGCAAGCGGTGACTGTTGGAAAGACGCCCTTCCTTTCAACAGCCGGTTCAAATCCGGAATGCCGCTCCACAATCTCTTTTATCCCCCTTGTAAAGAGCTGTCTCGCCAGGACAGCTCTTTTTTTGCATGTAAAAAAGTGTTTTTTCGCATAAGATGCCGAATCATTTTGTGATAATCATTGCACATCTTTCTTTGGGCACACGTATAAATTTTTGATAGCGTAAAGTTTTTGTAGAAAATCGTGATACATGAATTCGGTTAAGTGCAGAGAACAGGAAGGCTTATCGGGCAATATCTGTTGCAGCGTCCACACTCTGCTCCGGACATTTCCTTGCCTGTCCATCTTAGTCAGACTGCGTCTGCCACGATTGGACATATTTTGGATAGTGCTATCTTTTTCCTACAGTAAATTTACACCATTATAAATTTTTCAGGCTACTTGACAAAAAAATTTTTTCTGAGTATGATTACTAATTAGAAGCAAAGATGATACTGCATGTTTTAGAAAGTGAGGAAACGAGCGTGGCTTATGAACAGCAAGAGCAGGTTAGAATTGTACAGGAAACGGTAGCAGGCAAGGAAATTACCTTTGCACACGTGATGGGCGGTCCTGCGCCGGTTATTTATCAAAAATTGGGATTGAATCCGCAAGTCAATTACAGCGCCTCTGCTATCGGCGTTATGAATATGACACCGCCGGAATCGGCCGTAATTGCGTCAGACATTGCTGTAAAAAGCGGCGATATTTATTTGGGGTTTGCGGACCGTTTTACCGGTACTTTGATTATTACTGGCGAAATTGCCGACGTTACCACTGCGCTGACGGAGATTGTGAATTATTTCCGGGATAGTATGGGGTATGTTGTTTGCCAGGTAACCAAACGGTAGGGAAGTGTAAAGATGGCTTCAATGAATCAACAAGAATTGCTGGAACGG
>USPE01000310.1 GCA_900556545.1 uncultured Peptococcaceae bacterium
TCACATTGACAAAATGATACGCTTCTTCGTTTGCACCGCAGACCAAATTCACCATTTGTTCCACTGCCAGATCAGCATAAATTTTAACATTGTTCAAACCTACAGGACCCAAAGAACCAAACGTACAACCAACCAATTTTTCTACATCTGCTTCTTCTGCCATTTCCAAAGAAAGGCATGGATGAACACGCTGTACTTTTACATCATTTACTTCATGGTCACCACGAGCCAATACACAAATAATTTCATCGTCAGCCTGGAAAAACAACGTTTTAATACATTTTTCTGCTGGCACCTGCAAAAATGCACCTACTGCTTCAATTGTTTTGGAGTCAGGTGTATAAACCTTCTCCATTGCTAAAGCAGATTCTGCACTATCATTAACTGCTGGTGCAGGACATGGCGCAATTTCAATATTCGCAGCATAGCCGCAATGTTCACAATATACAACGGTATTTTCTCCAGTTTCAGCAAGCGCTGTAAATTCATGCGTCTGACTGTCACCAATAGCACCGCCATCTGCTTCAATCGGACGGAAATTCAATCCGCAGCGGTTAAAAATATTGGTATACGCTTGATACATATCCCAGTAAGCCTGGTCCAAACCGGCAGGATCTCTGTCAAAAGAATACATATCTTTCATTACAAATTCACGACCACGAATCAGACCAAAACGTGGACGTTTTTCATCACGATATTTATTTTGAATTTGGTATAACCGCAGTGGTAACTGACGATAAGAACTTACCTCGTTACGAACCAAATCGGTAATCATTTCTTCGTGAGTTGGCCCTAAACAAAACTGACGATCATGACGGTCAGTTACTTTAAACATTTCTGCACCATAAGCATGCCAACGACCTGTTTCTAACCATAATTCTGCCGGTTGAACAATTGGCATTAACAATTCCTGACAACCAGCTGCATCCATTTCTTCTCGAACAATATTTTCGATCTTTTGCAGCACTCGTTTCCCTAACGGCAGATAATGATATAAACCTGCTGCGCTTTTCCGGATAAAACCAGCTCTCACCAATAGCTGATGGCTGACAATATCTGCTTCTGATGGATTATCACGTAATGTAGGTACTAAAGCTTTGCTCATTTTCATAATATTCATTCTCTCCTCAAATGTTTTCTAAAATTTTTATCTCTTTGTTATTGCGTTCTTTATAAAAACACTCTTCATCTTACAATTGCACTAACAACTTGTCCAGTTCTTCTTGAAAAGCTTCCAAAAGTTGGTCTTCTGGAACCTTTTTAATGATCTCTCCCTTTCGGAAAATCAACCCTTCACCTTTACCGCCAGCGATTCCCAAATCAGCTTCTCTGGCTTCTCCAGGTCCATTTACGACACATCCCATAACCGCCAATTTCAACGGCTTATCTACCCCACTGACTATCTGGTCAACTTGATTAACCAACTGTTCCAGTTGAATCTGGGTACGACCACAAGTTGGACAGGAAATTAATTCCACACCTTTTGGATATAAATCCAACGAACGCAGAATTTGTTTAGCCACTGGAATTTCCTGTAGTGGATTTCCAGTTAAGGATACCCGTATGGTATCACCAATTCCTTCTGCCAACAATGTACCAATTCCTACAGCAGATTTAACTGTACCATGCTTAGCATTCCCAGCCTCAGTAACACCTAAATGCAACGGATAAGGTACTTTTTGCGCCATCAACCGATAAGCGGCAATCATCAAGGGCACATCAGAAGCTTTTAATGAAATTTTTATCTGTTCAAACTTTAACGCTTCTAACATGCGCACATGACGCATAGCACTTTCCACCAAAGCTTCTGCAGTGGGATGTCCATATCGTTCCAGCAAATCTTTTTCTAAAGAACCCGCATTTACACCAATACGAATAGGAACTCCAAGTATTTTTGCTTTACTGACAACTTCCTGCACTTTGGATTGACTACCAATATTTCCAGGATTAATCCGCAATGCAGAAATCCCATGATCCATAGCCAACAAAGCCAACCGATGGTTGAAATGAATATCAGCGATAACTGGGATTGGACTTTCAGCACAAATAATTTTTAATGCCAGTGCTGCCTCTTCGTCAGGCACAGCCACCCGCACCAACTGGCAACCTACCGCTGCCAGTTGGTTAATTTGCCTCAATGTTGCTGCAGAATTACGGGTATCTGTATTAGTCATAGACTGGATACTAATTGGATATGAAGAACCGATTCCAACCGTTCCAATCTCAAAATTAGTTGTTTTTCTTCTTTCCAAGCTATATACACCTTCTTTTACGACGTAAACAAACGAACGATATCTTTATACGTAACAACGATAATTAATAACATCATCAAAGAAAAACCAATAAAATTTACATAGCCCTCTTTCATTGGATCGATTGCTTTTCCACGAATGGCCTCAATCAGAAGAAACAACAGTTTACTGCCATCCAAAGACGGAATTGGCAACAAATTAATAACAGCCAAATTAATGGACAATAATGCTGCCAAATTAAAAACATATACCCAACCAGCTTTTGTAGACTGATCAATAATCTGTACAATCCCTACAGGGCCAGTTAATCCTTCTTCTTCGTCCATAATATTAATCTTACCAGTAAATAAATCCCCCAGTACATCCACCATGGCCACTGTCATCTGCCAAGTAGCATTACATCCCAATTGCAGCCCTTTTATTGGTCCAACTGCCTGTCGTTCTGCTGTCTGTGCATAAATGCCCAGAAGACTACGGCTACCGTCTTCGCTTAAAACAGGCTGTATGGAAACAGAA
>USPE01000311.1 GCA_900556545.1 uncultured Peptococcaceae bacterium
ATGCAGCTGGCGTAAACGACCGTAACCAGGCTCGTTCCAAATACGGTACAAAACGTCCAAAAGCAAACAAAAAATAATTGAAATCGCTGTTTGAATCAAAGCAGAGAGGGGGATACTATGTCTAGAAAAGGTGCAGCTCCAAAAAGAGAAGTTTTAGCTGATCCAATTTACAATAGTAAAAAAGTTACCAAATTGATCAATCAGATCATGTTGGATGGTAAAAAAGGTGCAGCTGAACGTGCTGTATACGGAGCATTTGATATTATTGCTGAAAAAACAGGTAAAGATGCTTTAGAAGTATATGAAGAAGCACTGAAAAATGTTATGCCAGTATTAGAAGTAAAAGCTCGTCGTGTAGGTGGTGCTAACTATCAGGTACCAATCGAAGTTAGAGCAGATCGTCGCCAGACTTTAGGAATTCGTTGGATTGTATTATTCGCTCGTAAAAGAGGGGAAAAAACCATCGAAGTGAAACTGGCAAATGAATTAATGGATGCCGCTAACAATATGGGCGGTGCTGTTAAGAAAAAAGAAGATACACACAAAATGGCAGAAGCAAACAAAGCTTTCGCACATTATCGTTGGTAGGATTTTACTGTTAACTTAAGAAGGAGGAAAAACGGTGGGTAGAGCCTTTCCTTTAGAAAAAACCAGAAACATTGGTATTATGGCTCACATTGATGCTGGTAAAACAACCACTACCGAACGTATTCTGTATTACACTGGTCGTGTACACAAAATTGGTGAAGTTCATGATGGCGCAGCTACTATGGACTGGATGGTTCAGGAGCAGGAAAGAGGTATTACAATTACCTCTGCTGCAACTACAGCACAATGGCATGGACATCGCATTAACATTATTGATACCCCGGGGCACGTAGACTTTACTGTAGAAGTAGAACGTTCCTTGCGTGTATTGGATAGTTCTGTTGGTGTTTTCTGTGCAGTAGGTGGTGTACAGCCTCAGTCTGAAACAGTTTGGCGTCAAGCTGATACCTATGGTGTACCAAGATTGGCTTATGTTAATAAAATGGACAGAACCGGCGCTAACTTTATGAATGTTGTAGAACAGATTAGAGAACGCCTGGGTCATAATGCCGTTGCAATGCAGTTGCCAATCGGTGCTGAGGATAACTTCACAGGTATTATCGATTTAGTAAACAATGTTGCACATATGTTTACTGATGACATGGGTACTTTTGATGAGGAACCAATCCCAGCTGAATATGCTGATCAGGCTGCTGAATTAAGAGAAAAATTAGTAGAAGCTGCTGCTGAAACTGATGAAGAATTGATGATGAAATATTTGGAAGGGGAAGAATTGACCGTTCCAGAAATTAAAGCTGCTATTCGTAAAGCAACTTGCGATGTAAAAATGATTCCAGTTTTCTGTGGCTCCTCTTTCAAAAACAAAGGGGTACAGATGTTGTTGGATGCAGTAGTAGATTATTGCCCGGCTCCAACCGATATTCCTGCAATCAAAGGTACTTTGGAAGATGGCGAAGAAACAGAACGTCATGCAAGTGATAAAGAACCATTCAGCGCACTGGCATTTAAAATCATGACAGACCCATATGTTGGGAAATTGACATTCTTCCGTGTATATTCCGGTACATTGTCCTCTGGGACTTATGTATTGAACTCTACAAAAAATAAAAGAGAACGTGTTGGTCGTATTCTGCAGATGCATGCAAATCATAGAGAAGAAATCGACACCGTATATGCTGGGGATATCGCTGCAGCAGTTGGTTTAAAAGATACTGGTACAGGTGATACCTTATGTGCAGAAGATTCTCCAATTATTCTGGAATCTATGGAATTCCCAGAACCAGTTATTAATATTGCAATTGAACCTAGCACAAAAGCTGACCAGGAAAAAATGGGCGTTGCTTTGGCTAAGCTGGCTGAAGAAGATCCAACCTTCAAGGTATATACCGACCAGGAAACCGGACAGACCATTATTGCAGGTATGGGTGAATTGCATTTGGATATCATTGCTGACCGTCTGAAACGTGAATTCAAAGTTGAATGTCAGGTTGGTAAACCACAGGTAGCTTATAAAGAAACTATCCGTAAAGCTGTAAAAGCAACAGGGTTGTTCAAACGTCAGTCCGGTGGTCGTGGTCAGTATGGTCATGCTGTAATTGAACTGGAGCCATTGGAACCAGGTACAGGTTTTATTTTTGAAAGTAAAATTGTCGGCGGTGTAGTTCCAAAAGAATATGTTGGTCCTATTGAAGCCGGTATTAAAGAAGCAATGCAGAATGGTATTTTGGCTGGTTACGAAATGGTAGACATAAAAGCTACTTTAGTAGACGGTTCTTACCATGAAGTAGACTCTTCTGAAATGGCGTTTAAAATTGCTGGTTCTATGGCATTTAAAGAAGGAGCTGCAAAAGCAAACCCTGTTTTATTAGAACCAATTATGAAAATAGAAGTTACCATCCCTGATGAATACATGGGTGATGTAATGGGTGACTTAAATGCTCGTCGTGGTAGAATCGAAGGCATGGAAGCAAGAGGAAATGCTCAGGTAATTAATGGTTTTGTTCCTCTGTCTGAAATGTTTGGTTATGCAACCGACCTGCGTTCAAAAACACAGGGTCGTGGTCTGTACACAATGCAGTCTGACCACTTTGAAGAAGTTCCAAAATCCGTAAGCGAAGAAATTATCGCAAAACGCAGAGGTTAATTTCTGCGATTGAATAGAGGAGGAAGAAAAGAAAATGGCAAAAGAAAAATACGAACGTACCAAACCGCATG
>USPE01000312.1 GCA_900556545.1 uncultured Peptococcaceae bacterium
CCTCACTTTGGACTGCGTCCAGTTCGGCTAGACAGACTGCACATCTGTCCGTTTCAATGTCGACAACGGCAACAAAACATCTCCCTGGTTTGTGTGCAGAAGGATAGGCAAAGATAGGACAGCCAACCACATAATTTTTTCACACTAACAATTTGATTGTTTGACATGAAAGATTGCGAGGTAGATATTATGGACAGAGAACAAGCGATGGTGGTTTTAAAACGCAATTATAATTGTGAGGATGATAGCTTTGTCTATGATTTATATGAAAAATCTATGTTTTCAGTAAAACATTTTTGGGCGTATTATGACAGCGTTATCTGTTTAGCGGAAGATGTACTGCTTTATGGGAAAGATATTGATATAGCTAGAAAAATTACTTTTGTTTATCAAACAATTTTGAAAAATTTTATTTGGCACTTTGACCAACATGACTTATCAAATATAGCGCAATTTCCGTCTAATTATGATGAATATATTGAACGATTAGATGGTGCGTTTGACGCTTATTTTTGTGGGATTTTTGTGGAGGATGGAGTATATGCTTTGAAGAGAAATTGTGGATAAAAGCATTTATTCCCTATTGGAAAAGAGCAGCATCGGATGAGCTATTTTTTTGAAAAGTGGATTGATTTCTCCAAGGAGGCGATATCCTATGAAAAATTGGACAAAGTGTAATGTCTTGTTAATGCTGTTCGCTTTGCTGCTGACATATATTACCGAGTAGACTACACGATTACTGATTGGTATTTTTGCGCCGACGAACAATGCGCTGTTTCTTTTGTTCTTGGTGTCGATGCTTTGTATCGCTGTACGGCGTATTGGTTCAAGAAGAGGGGGGACGGCAGTGTGCTGGTTAGTTTGATTTTATCGTTTCTGTTCTGTGGGTATCATAATGCAGCCATTACAAGGTTTATTTTTCTGTTTACAGGTCACTACAATTTGGAAGCAACAGCCTTTGGTTTGCTGATGGCCATTATTTATTGCAGCGGGATTTTGGCTGGCGTGGGATTGGGCTGTTTTAGTTGGTACTGGTGCCGGAAATTAAATTAATGGGTTAAGATTATGAGGGGATTAGGGAAGTTCATTTATCCTTTGTGGGCGCTATTTTGATTTTCTGCGTGGGCTTGATTCGGGCACAGCAGATAAGGGTTGCTAATTTGCTGCCATCTTTAATTGTGGCAGTCGTGTGGGGCATCTGGGTGTAGGTATATTTTAAATTAGGAGGAAACCATGAAACGATTAAAGAAAGGTTTTTGGCTGGTTTTGTTAATATGTGTTTTATTGTGGTTTCTGTCTTTGTTAAAATGTGAGATGCTCACTTGGCAGCATGGCGCAGAATTTGTTGGTTTAGACCGGCAGACAAATATGTTAGTTGAATCGGACTATTTGAAAGTTTTGAACTACTCTGATAACCGTGCAACTGTGTATTATGTAGCAAAGAACCTGGGTGGAGATACACTGGTGTTTGAAAAACAGGAAGGTGTTTGGAAATACACAGAGTGGAATACCATCTGGTCGGATAGCGGTTCAGCAGAAGGCATACAGTGGCCGTACATTTTTGATTATACGTGTAATTGAATACATGGAGAAAAGTAAAAGTATAGAAGCTATTTTTCTGTACTTGACAGAATATCAGCAATATGCTATATTGAAAAATATTCATATTTTAGATAGCGTTGAAGGAGAAGAGTAATCTGTCATATGAGTCAAAAGCGAGCCGGGAGTGGTGGGAGCCTGGTGCCATGTGCTGATGAAGGGCGCTCTGGAGCAATCAACCACAAAGTGGGCATGATATTGTATTGTGCCAATCAGGGTGGAACCGCGGGAATAGAACTCCCGTCCCTGTCGATTACGACAGAGACGGGAGTTTTTTGTTTTTGCTATGAATTGGAATGTATAGTTCGGCAGATGGGTGCTTGTCATAAACGGATGGTCTGTTCCATATCACAACCGATAAGAATGTGTTGCTGAATTATAAAAATAAGAAGGAGTGAAGTTGCAATGAACTTTCAGGAAATGATTTTAACATTGAACAAGTTCTGGGGTGAACAGGGCTGTATCATTATGCAGCCTTATGATATTGAAAAAGGGGCGGGCACGATGAATCCTGCTACTTTTTTACGCGCTTTGGGACCGGAGCCATGGAATGTGGCTTATATTGAGCCATGCCGCCGTCCGGCTGACGGACGTTATGGGGAAAACCCAAATCGGCTGCAGCACTATTATCAATATCAGGTAATCTTAAAACCATCACCGGACAATATTCAGGAACTGTATTTACAGAGTTTGGAAGCGCTGGGTATTAATCAGTTGGAGCATGATATCCGGTTTGTAGAGGACAACTGGGAATCTCCAACTTTAGGCGCCTGGGGCTTAGGCTGGGAAGTATGGCTGGACGGAATGGAAGTCACCCAGTTTACCTATTTCCAGCAGTGCGGCGGGATTGACTGCAAACCTGTATGTGGTGAAATTACCTATGGCTTGGAACGCTTGGCTACCTTTATTCAGGGCAAAGACAGCGTGTATGATATTGAATGGGTTGGCGATGTGCTGTATCGCGATGTATTCCATCAGAATGAAGTCGATTACTCTGAATATAATTTCAAAGTAGCAGATACTGATATGCTGTTTACTTTCTTTGATGCTTACGAAAAAGAAGCAATGCGGGTTATTTCTTTGGGACTGGTGCAGCCTGCCTATGATTATGTGCTGAAATGTTCCCATACCTTTAATCTTTTGGATGCCCGCGGTGCCA
>USPE01000313.1 GCA_900556545.1 uncultured Peptococcaceae bacterium
TTAAATGGCGCGGCTATGGCCTGCAAAGAGTATGATAATGAAGATTTAACCAAGAATGTGTGCTATCAGTATGGCTTGCTGCGGTATGTGCTGCAGCAGCAGGGCAAAATAGTAGAAATTTTTGAAGTATATGAAGGCCGTTTGCGTTATTTTACCGAATGGCTCAAGCAGTTGTTTGGTGAGAGCGAATGCAAAGATGGCAAAGGTGTAATTCCCATGTCATTGCAGATGTCTACCGACCTGCACTCCATGGGGCAGTTTTTGCAGGAAGGACGGCAGATTTTCTTTGAAACAACATTGACTGTAGAGCATATTCGGCGGGATGTATCGCTGGAATACAGTCAGTTTGCCGGCAATGTCAAAACCATGCATATGCTGAATCTGATTGTAGAGGACAGTGCCCGCAAAGCCCATATGAAAAACAATACGCCCAATATCCGACTGACAGTGGCCGATTTGAGCGCTCGTTCCTTTGGATATATGGTGTACTTTTTTGAAAAGGCCTGTGCGGTCAGTTGTTATCTGACAGGGGTCAATCCCTTTGATCAGCCCGGTGTGGAGGATTACAAAAGCAATATCAAAGCAGCACTGCGGAGTGAATAGCAGCGCTGTCTATAGAATTGTCTGAGGAGGTGTCGGCATGGAAGAGCAGAAGTTCCCTTCCCGCAGCGACCGTCACAAAAAAAAGAAAACCCCGTCTTTTATCAATCATTCCGATTTAGAGGAAACCGGAAGTGATGCGGTAGAAGATACATCAATAAAAGAAAAAGAAGCTTTGTCAACAACAGAGGACGATTACCATTCCAACGAACAGGACATGCAAATGCATGCCACTGTACAGGAATTATTGGCTGAATTGGAAAAGCAGGAATCCCAAGCAGAAGAAGCAGATGAACAGGAACCACTGCCGGAGTCATCGGTTCCTGTTGCGCCAGTGCATAAAAAAAGAAAAAAACGGCGCAATCTTAATCCGGCTGCCGGATTTTTATTATTGTTTTTCATGCTGATTAGCGGTGCATGGTGCGGCTATGCGGCCATGAACGCAATTTTGCCGGATAAACCATCCTATACCGGTGACAGTGCTGACCAGGAAATGCTGGATAATGTCAACCTGCTGCTGCTGGGTTGTGATGAACGAGAAGGCGATACCGCAGCCCGTGCCGATGTTATTATGGTGGCTACCATACGTCCTGAGGAAAAGCAGGGTTCCATTTTTTCTATCCCGCGGGATACTCGAGTAGAGATGGAAGGGCATGGAAAAGATAAAATCAATCATGCCATGGCTTATGGCGGAATCCCACTGGTGCAATCTTCTGTAGAAAACTTGTTGGGGATTCAGATTGATCATACTGTAAAAGTGAACTTTGATGGTTTTATTAATGTGATTGATGCTTTGGGCGGGATTAATATTGATGTGCCCTGCCGGATGTATAAACCATTAGAGGATATTGACCTGCTGCCCGGGTATCAGACATTGGATGGATCCGAAGCGTTGGCCTTTGTGCGTTGGCGCGGCGACGGCACAGGAGATTATGGCCGTATCGAGCGGCAGCAGCAATTCATTTCTGCTGTGACTGCAAAAGTAAAAGATATGAGTTTGAAACAAGCGCTGGACGTAGCCGGAGCGGTGATGGACAGCATCGAAACAGACATGAGCGTTCGTCAGATGACATCTTATGGCGTTAATCTATTGGGGATTGGCTCAGAAAATATTAAAACATATAGCTTTATCGGAGAAGAATTGTGGCTGCATGGTGTCAACTATGTAGAGCCTGATATGGCTGCCATTGCCGATATTGTAGATAAAATGCAGCATGGAGAGCCGGAACCCGCTGCGCCTGAAGACGGGCAGACAGATGGAACGGTTCCTGCCGAGCAGACACAGTCGTGAACAAAGTTAGATCTGGAAGGAGATGGGTAAAACATGGAGAAACGATTAGAAATTTTAGGCGTTGGTATTGACAAAGTAAACAGCCAGGAAGCCTTACAGCAAATTGGACAGTTTATTGCCAGCGGTAAGCCGCATCAGATTGTAACAGCCAATGCGGAAATTATATATCAAGCCAGTAAAAATGATAAAATGAAAACGGTGATTAACGCCGCGCAGATGGTAACGGCCGATGGTTCCGGCGTAGTGTGGGCCAGTCGGCAACTGGGTCAGCCGTTGCAGCAGCGGGTGACCGGCATTGACTTGGTAAACAGTATTTGTCAGCAATCGGCAAAGGATAAATGGAAAATTTATATTTTAGGCTCAGCGCCCGGTGTAGCGGCCACAGCTGCAAACAACATCCAGAATAAATTTCCGGGGTGCAATATCATCGGCACACATCATGGTTACTTTGACAGCAAAGAAGAAAAGCAGATTATTGCCGAATTGGAACAGCTTAAGCCGGACGTATTATTTGTAGCATTGGGCGCGCCAAAGCAGGAATACTGGATTGCTGACCATCTGCCCCAGTTGCAGATTCCGGTAGCAATGGGCATTGGCGGCAGTATGGATGTATTATCCGGCAATGTGAAACGAGCGCCTAAATGGATGCAGAAAATGAGCCTGGAATGGTTGTATCGGTTGTTAATTCAGCCAACTCGTTTTAAACGGGTATTGGCGCTGCCTAAATTTATGTTGGCAGTAAAAAAACAGGCAAAACAAGCAAGGTAGACAAGAGCAGTATTCAGCTTTGTTTACGAATCGTACCTTCAAAATAGAATAGAAAAATAAGATAGAAAATTTTTTCTTATCCCTAACCATAA
>USPE01000314.1 GCA_900556545.1 uncultured Peptococcaceae bacterium
TGTGATTAGTGCACCTTTATTTAGGATACGGCGGTATCAAGGAGATATCGTCGTGTCCATTTTTTATTTTTTTACAATGTATCTAACGCTTTATGGAGTGTTAAAACAAAGCAACATTCAACAATCTGGTAATATGATGAAATGTAGAGTATATAAACAAGAAACATAGTAAAAAAGAAACCCTTCAAGCAGATTATAACATCTACCCAAAGGGTTTATATATCATACTTGATGATAAAAATTTGCTATTGGTCTATGATTTATGATGATAAGACCGGATGACCAACAGCACAATTTCTTTTTGCTCTGGTGTCAGTGTTTGCCAGGCATCCAGTAATTCCTTTACGTCCGGTGTTAATTCAATCATATCGTTTTCTGCAAAAAATTGAGACAGTGTTATGCCAAAGCTGCTACAGATGCTTTCCAGTGTAGGAATGGTGGGAATTGTATTGCGCCGAAAAATATTTAGAATGGTAGATTCGTTTAATCCACACTCTCGAGCCAGACGATACATACTCCAACCTCGTTTGTCGAGCAAACTTTGCAATTTTTCGAGAACATCTACCATAATCACACCACCTTATTTCTTATTTTACCTTTATTTAAAACCAGAAAATACATGCTACTTGTCATGGTATTATCGTTATGTTAAACTGTAGATAGTATTTTACGCATCTTTAAGGAAAAATAATCAGAAAGGAGGTCATATATGGAAACTCCTGGAATTACAACCATTACTGCAACGGTGTTACAGCAGACAAAAGATACATTGACAGAACAAAGTCTTGTTTTAGATTTGACAATAGGTGAAATTCTGGATAGAATAGTTTTAGATTTACCAATTCGGGAGCCGTCCGCTGCAGTTTCTTTTTTATGTGATAAATTGGCCATCTTCACAAGAGAACAGACACAAATGCAGTTGGAAGAAACGTTGGTAGCGCTCATTACTATTTTCACAGAAACATTACAGCAATTTGGTTATAGCCAAGAGGAAATTGCAACCTTGTCAGAAGAGTGCTTCTTTAATAGTCGAATTACCTGATTCCAATTATTTTATGATATCGCTCAGGACGGTTCTGATAAACAGAACCGTTTTTTATTTGGGTTTTATACAGCATAGCGCATTTCGTTTATTTTTTTTCTCATATATAGTATACTAACAAGGAAAAGTGATTAACGATTTCTAATAAATTGATATATTGCTTCGCCAACTATATCAAGGTAATTGTATGAGGTGATAACAGATGCAAGAAGTGCATTGCTCTAAGCGAGCCATTTTTATTGTGTTGGATAGCGTCGGTATTGGCGCTCTGCCTGATGCTGCCCAATATGGAGACAGCGGTGCCAATACTTGGGGGCGTGTGGCCGATGCTATGCCCGATTTGGAATTGCCCTATTTGAACGGCCTTGGGCTATTTCAATTGGTGCCACAGTTTCGGCAGCGAAAACAGGAGCCTGTTCCTGTTCCTGTGTATACTGCCAGGATGGCTGAACAATCCAGAGGGAAAGATACCATCACCGGGCATTGGGAATTGAGCGGCGTTGTGACGCAAGAGCCGTTTCCTACATTTCCGCAGGGATTTCCCGACCCATTACTGCAATTGTTGCAAGAAAAAACGGGCTATACCTTTTTGGGTAACGAGGTAGCTTCCGGCACAGAAATTATTGCCCGTCTCGGTTCGCTGCATCAGCAAACAGGCCAGCCCATTTTATACACATCAGCGGACAGTGTATTACAAATCGCTGCCCATGAAGAAGTAATCGCTGTTTCTGAATTGTATCGGATTTGTCAGATTGCCCGTCAATTAACCAAAACAGGGCCTTATAAAGTAGGCCGAGTCATTGCCCGGCCTTTTACAGGACATCATGGTCAGTATCAGCGTACTGCCAATCGGCATGATTTTTCTTTATCGGTACCATCCAATAATCTGCTGCAGGATTTACTAGATCAGCAAAAATCAGTGCTGGCTGTAGGTAAAATTCAGGATATTTTTGCCGGCGTTTCTTTTACCACTGCGGTGCATACCACCAGCAACGAAGATGGCATGGCTCAAACCATGAAATTATATCAGCAGATGAACGAAGGACTGCTTTTGGTCAATCTGGTGGATTTTGATATGAAATATGGGCATCGCCGTGATATTACTGGTTATGGGCAGGCGCTGCAGGTTTTTGATCAGTGGCTGGGGGAGTTACTGCCAAAGCTGCAGGAGGATACGGTGTTGATCATTACTGCCGATCATGGATGTGATCCTGGTTATGCAGGTACTGACCATACTAGAGAATATGTGCCGCTATTCATGGCGGGAACACAACTAAAGTCCCATTTACCGTTGACCACTTATTCCAGTTTTGCGGACCTTGCCGCTACGCTGGCCCAGTATTTTCAGATTGCTTATACCGGTGCAGGAGATAGCTTTTATAAGGAGGTCTTTCAATGAGAATGTATGATATCATTGCCCGTAAACGGGATGGTTTTGCTCACACCAGAGAGGAACTGGAATTTTTAATTCATGGTTTTGTAAACGGCACTATTGGAGAAGAACAAGTGGCAGCATGGCTGATGGCTGTTTATTTTCAGGGTATGACAGGAGAGGAAACTGTTGTATTGACCAGTTTAATGGAGCATTCCGGTGACCAGATTGATTTTGGCAGTATTGACGGCATTGTGGTAGATAAACACAGCACTGGCGGTGTAGGTGATAAGACCACTTTAATTGTGGCGCCTCTGGTGGCTGCCGCCG
>USPE01000315.1 GCA_900556545.1 uncultured Peptococcaceae bacterium
CGATGTGGGTGTAGCCGTACTGGCAATTTTGAACGCGGTGCGGATTATCCGTAAATAGAAGTCACTGCATTGTAGTAGATACATTGTAGCAAGTAATTGTAGCTTTAACAAAACGGCGCATAGTTTGTGTTCACTGAATAACAGAGGATTGTATCATGCCAAAAAGAGGCGGAGATGGTTGCCCAAAGCCATCTTCGCCTCTTTCTTTGTAGATTCTCATATGATAGAGAGTAAGTTGAAAGTCTTTTATTTTTTGTAAGCCTTTTCTTTTGCAGGCTTCTCTATTGTAATTTCCGCGGCACACTATTTGCAGTAAATTTTGTATGGGGGCCATCTTTTTCGTAAGTAACGGTATAGTCGTATAATTGCTCAGTGCCTTTTTGCTGCAAGGTAAGGGTCACTGCGCCGTCACCCATATAAGAAAGATTGCTTTCCTGAGCAATTTCACACAAATTCTCACCGTCTAAGTTGATGGTTTGATAAAATCCATCTGCTTCAATAAAGGCCAAATTGCAGGGGTTTTGATAAGAATCTGTATATTGCACCACGCCCACTAAATGAAAGGCTTTGTCAGAAATTAAAATACAATCGGTAACAACCGTATCAATGCTGTCGTCCTGGCTTTGAAATAATGCAATGATATCCTGTTCTGTCAGCGCAGGAGCTGAGTCGGTTGTTTGATGCTGCTGTGTCGAAGTTTGTTCGCTCTGATTTTTATCGTCACAGGCTGTAAAGGAAACGGCGCATAACAGAAGCAAACAAAGCAAAAACCATTTTTTCATAAACGTACCTCCCCGTATAACAAATAAATACCAAATAATATAATTAATATACCATATTTACTAGTTTAAAACAATTTTATTACAAAACACCGGATTTCCTTTGTACAAAATGGTAAAAGATTGTTTTGCCTCGCAGCAAAAAAGATGCTATAATGACGGATGTTGGATTTACGGTAGCATGGCATACAGTTAACAAGATTGCAGTATTGCTTATCACTGTATACTGGTTAGGAAGCATGGATTTTGGAGGATGGTTGTTTATGAAGCGTGAAAAGTTTGGCACTCGGTTGGGGTTCATTTTGGTTTCGGCAGGGTGCGCTGTAGGATTGGGCAATGTGTGGAAATTTCCTTATATGGCGGGGAAATTTGGCGGAGCAGCGTTTATTCTTATGTATTTGCTGTTTTTGTTTCTTTTGGGGCTGCCCATTATGATTTGTGAATTTAGCGTAGGACGGGCCAGTCAGAAAAGCATTGCCTCATCGTATAAAATTTTGGAGCCAAAAGGGACAGTTTGGCATCGCATGGGTTGGGTAGGCATGGCCGGCAACTATCTGCTGGTTATGTTTTATGCCATGGTAGGCGGCTGGATGATGTATTACTGCTATCGTATGATAAGCGGAGAATTTGTACAGGCAACGGCTTTGCAAATCACCCAGGGATATGAAAGTATGCTGGCGCAGCCAATGACGTTGTTCTTTTGGACGTTTTTGATTATTGTACTGTCTTTTGCTATTTGTAATATTGGCCTGCAATCCGGTGTGGAAAAGGCATCAAAAAGTATGATGATTTGTTTATTGTTTTTGATGGTGGTGTTGGCCATTCGCTCTGTTACGTTGGACGGCGCCATAGAAGGTGTGAAATTTTTTCTGATTCCGGATTTTGTTCAAATGCGGGAAACCGGTCTTGGAAATGTTATTTTTGCGGCAATGAGTCAGGCGTTCTTTACTCTTAGTGTTGGTATGGGCGGCATGGCTATCTTTGGCAGTTATCTGGACAAACGCCGTTCTTTAACGGGAGAAGCCATTTATATTGTGCTGTTGGATACCTTTGTGGCGTTGATGGCAGGACTGATTATCATTCCGGCTTGTTTTGCCTTTGGCATTGAACCGGATGCGGGCCCCGGTCTGGTATTTTTAACGTTGCCCAATGTATTTGCGCAGATGCTGGGCGGACAGTTTTGGGGAGCGCTTTTCTTTCTGTTTTTATTTTTTGCAGCACTGACAACCGTGATTGGCATTTTTGAAAATATTTTATCCTTCGCCATGGATTTATTGGGTTGGAGCCGCAAAAAAGCTGTAATTGTTAATATCGTTGCATTATCGTTACTGTGTTTGCCTTGTATTCTGGGCTTTAATCTGTTGGCAGATTTTCAGCCGCTGGGAGCAGGCACCAATATTATGGATCTGGAAGATTTCTTGGTGTCCAGTAATATTATGCCATTGGGTGCAGTGATTTATTTAATGTTCTGCACCAGAAAAAATGGCTGGGGTTGGGATAATTTTATCAAGGAAGTCAATACCGGAGACGGTATTTCGTTCCCGCGTCGGATGCGGTTTTACATGACCAATATCCTGCCTTGGATTATTGTGATCATTTATCTGAAAGGCTACTATGATATGTTTAGTCCGCAAGGGCCGGTTATATTGGGAATCTGGATGGTGGTAGCATTGTTGTTTCTGGGTTCTACAGCTGCAATTATCTTTAAAAAAAGAGATGCGCAATAAGGTTGGTATTGTTGATACGATAGCATGGATGTAGGCTTTACAGAAATATATTTTTTAGACGTTCAGAAATGAACGTCTTTTTTGTTTGCATTGTTTCGTGTGAAAGCTTGAGCGGTCGGTTGTCCGATCTTTGCATATCTCTTGTTGAAGCAAGTGTGTGGTCGGCTGCCTATCTTTGCCTATCCTTCAGTGCGACGGACACCAACTTGTTTGTTTCTTTCGCTATGG
>USPE01000316.1 GCA_900556545.1 uncultured Peptococcaceae bacterium
GCCGTTGTCGAGATTGAAACGGACAGATGCGTAGTCTGTCTAGCCGAACTGGACGCAGTCCAAAGTGAGGCTGACCGACAAGCAGGTGTCTGTGCCCGACGCCTTTCTGGTCGGGTAGGAGGGCAAGCAACAAACAATTTCCCAACGATGGAACATGATAGACAATAGAAATCTGGTTTGTACATATTTAAAATTCCATCCATAATTTTTTATCCAGGGTACGATACTGAATGGCTTCTGCCAAATGGGGCAGCTGGATTTGTTCTGACTGAGCCAGATCGGCGATGGTGCGTGCCACTTTTAAAATGCGGTTATGGGCGCGGGCGCTGAGCCCCAGCCGCTGAAAGGCCTGCTCTAAAAAGGTGCGGCTTGGATTATCCAACTGGCAATGAAGCTGAATTTGCTCCACTGTCATGGCGCCATTGTGGATGGTGGCGCTGTCAGCAAACCGCTGCTGCTGTATCTGCCGTGCCTGAATGACCCGCTGCCGGATTTGGCTTGACGGTTCTTCCAGATTGGTTTGATGCAAATCCTGAAAGGTGACTGGCACCACTTCCAGTTGTAAGTCGAATCGGTCCAGTAACGGGCCGGATACCCGGTTGCGGTATTTTTGCAGCTGTCCCGGTGTGCAGGTGCATTCCCGATGGGGATCGTTATAGTAACCGCAGGGGCAGGGATTCATGGATGCCGCCAGCAAAAAATGGCAGGGAAAGGTGATTTGCGCCTGCACCCGGGATACGGTTACTTCTCCGTCTTCAATAGGCTGGCGCAGCGCCTCCAGAACCTCCCGCCGATATTCGGGAAATTCATCTAAAAATAATACGCCATGGTGGGATAACGATACCTCACCGGGATGGGGAATCCTGCCGCCGCCGATGATGCTGGCGGTGGAAGCGCTGTGATGGGGCGCGCGGAATGGCCGTTCCTGCACCAGCGGCTGGTTGGGCGGCAGCAGACCGGCGATGCTGTATATTTTGCTGAGAGAAAGGCTTTCGGCCAATGTCAGCGGCGGTAAGATACTAGGCAAAGCCTGAGACAGCATAGTTTTACCCGATCCGGGCGATCCCACCATTAAAATATTGTGGTTGCCGGCAGCAACGATTTCCAAAGCTCGTTTGGCTTCGGCCTGACCGCGGATTTGGGCAAAATCGTGCTGGCTGTACAGTTGGGCCGATGGGGAAAATATCGGCGGCGCCACCTGCACCGGTGTATACTGCTGCGGATTTTCTAAAAAATGCACTACATCCCGCAAGTGTCTAAATCCGTAAGTGACAGTGCCGCCAATGGCGCTTTCCTCCTGATTGGCAGCAGGCACCAGCATGGTGTAGCCAGTGCTGCAATATTCTAACGAGATTGGCAAAATACCCTTCACAGGACGGAGGGAGCCGTCCAAACTCAACTCTCCCAGCAGCAGATATGCATCCAGCTGGCTGCAATGAAGCTGTTCGGTGACAGCCAAAATAGCAATGGCAATAGCCAGGTCAAAGCTGGGGCCCTCTTTGCGCAGATAGGCCGGCGCCAGGTTTACCACAATCCGTCGGGGCGGAACGTCGTAACCGGCATTTTTGATAGCAGTGCGAACCCGTTCTTTGCTCTCCTTTACCGCTGTATCCGGCAATCCTACAATATCCCAGGATGGCAGCCCTCCGGCGGCATCCACCTCAATTTCTACCAAATGAACCGATAATCCCAATAATGTTGCACTTTTCAACTGCGCCAGCATAGTATCATCTCCAATTATTTCCATTTTATTCAGAATAACATATATTGGAAACAATATCAACTAATAGAAAAAATATTTTTGCAATTTCTATCAAAGCAGCAGGGAAAATGTTATAATAGATGACAATATGGATAAAAAACAAAATGCGACCCAAGCCACAAAGCAAAATTATAAAATATTTAGTCAGAACACTGTCCAATGATGGCAGTAAAGGAGGGACTTTTTTGGCAGTACAATTTATAACCGGTCCGGCCGGCAGCGGCAAAAGCACCTATGTGATGGATACCATTGTAGCATCGCTGCAGCAGGATTGCCGGAAAAAAATCATCATTATGGTGCCGGAACAGGCTACCTTTTGTTATCAATATGAATTGGTCAATCAGCATGGCATATCCGGTGTGCTAACTCTGGAGGTGCTCAGCTTTCAGCGGCTGGCCCGCACCATGATGCAGCAGACAGGCGGACTGGTCAGCCATATGCTGGACGATTTGGGCAAATTGCTGATCATGCGCCGTCTGCTGCAGGAACAGCCGGAGCAGTTTCCTTTTTTGAGCCAGTCGGTAAACCGTTCCGGCTATCTGCTGAAATTGGGACAAACCTTTCAGGAGTTAAAGCGATATCAGATTACCAGCCAGCAGCTGCAGCAAACCATTGCCCGGCAGGAATTGCCCCAAACTTTATTTACCTGCAAGCTGCAGGAAATCTCGCAGCTTTATTTGCAGTATGATGCATTTTTGCAGCAGGATTATCTGGACAGTGAGGATGTTTTGGATATTCTCATTGATCGGCTGCAGCAGACAGAGCTTTTGCGGGATACGGAAATCTGGGTGGATGAGTTTTATGATTTTACGCCGCAGGAATATACCATTCTGGCTTTACTGATGAAACAGGCCAAGGATGTGCATATTGTGCTGCCTGCCGCCGGACAGTATGCCAATATGGGCTGGCGCAGCGTGTTTCACGGCACAGAAAAAACCTTACAGCGTCTGCGTCAGCTGGCTTTGGAA